>JAGTVG010000268.1 GCA_018224645.1 Cyclobacteriaceae bacterium | reverse complement strand
GCTTTTTGTTTTCTTCGGAGAATAATTACCTTTTACCTTATATGTATTGTCCACCATAATATCACGTTTTTTCAGCGATCCTCAATCTTGCGCTTTTTGCCCTCGGATTTCTCTCCAGTTCGCCGGGAGATGCCATCATGGGCTTCCTGTTGATGGCCATGAAGGGATTATCCGAATGGCCATAAATATCTTTCTGTTCAGTTCCTTCAAAATTGCCCTTCAGCAGATAGTTCTTTACCAGGCGGTCCTCGAGCGAGTGATAGGAGAGGATCACGAGCCTGCCCCCGGTCTTTAGCATCCCGGCCGATTGCATCAGGAGTTCTTTCAGGGCATTGATTTCATCATTTACCTCGATTCTCAACGCCTGGAATACCTGGGCGAAATATTTGAACCTTTTATGCCCGGGGACAAGTTTTTCAAGTATGCCTGTAAAATCCTGTGTGGTTAAAATCTTTCCCCTGATCCTTTCCCGTACGATGACCTGTGCAAGCGTCCTTGCATTTCTGACCTCCCCGTATTCGGAAAAGATCCGTTGAAGATTTTCCTGCGAATAGGTATTGATAATATTTCCAGCCGTTATATCTATGGTATTGTCCATGCGCATATCAAGATTCCCTTCAAACCGGGTCGAAAATCCTCTTTCAGGCTGATCAATTTGATGTGAAGAAACACCCAGATCAGCAATCAACCCATCGATTTTTTTTACCTCGTATAATTTCAGGTACTTCTTAATATGCCTGAAATTCCCGGAAATAAATCTGAACCTTGGGTCGATTATATCCCGTGCATTGGTTTCCGCATCTTCATCCTGGTCAAAAGCAAACATCCGTCCGTTATCAAGTTTTTCCAGGATCACACGCGAATGTCCTCCCCCGCCAAATGTTGCATCCACATACACACCATCCGGATCAATGTTCAATCCCCGGATACATTCATCTAACAATACAGGAATATGATAGTCCATCTCAGATATCCAGGAACCGCTGAACATTATCGGAAAATTCAGTTTGATCACTATATAACTGTTCCTGGTAAAGTTCCGGGCTCCATAATTCCACCTTGTTGCCCATTCCGACTACGGTCACTGATTTTTCAAGCTCTGCGTAGATAAGCATGGACCTGGGAATTAAAAACCTCCCGGAATTGTCTAACTCAACCACGGTATTGCCTCTGAAGAAATTACGTTGTAATCGCCTGTAATCCGGATTGAATTCACTTAAACCTGCAACTTTCGAATATATTTTTTTAAATTCCTGCAGTGGATAGACCACCAGGCATTTTTCAAAGCCAAGTCCGATCACGAGTTCATTGCCAGAACTTTCCGGTAAGCTTGCCTTGATCCTCGCCGGCAGTACCAGCCTTCCCTTGGCATCAAGCTTGCAATCATATTCACTTGTGAAAAAGGCCATTGTATTTAAATAACACCTGTTCAACTACAAATATAGAAAAACAAATGGCATAGTCAACCACTTTATACCACTTTGTCCCACTTTTTCTCAAAATATAGTAAAAATTTATTTGAAACCAATACATGAATAAAATTTTCTAAATATTCTTGTATAATCCCGGCGGAAATTCAATCCCGTGATCTGCTTCACGAAGGAATTTTTCTTAGATATATTTAATAATTGATAAAAAAAAATACAATTTTAAACCATTGGTGAATCCATGAATAAGGGTGGGGGAATGTGGATGTTTAAATTGCAGCGGGCAGGCGGGGTTAAAAAATTGTCCGGGGATTTCCGGCTTATATTTTTTTTCATTATTCCACTGGCCTGGTCTTGCAGCAGCGGAACTGAAGGCACTGGCCGATTGCCCGGGGAAGGAGTCTGGAGGGGAGTTCTCCACCTTCAGGATCAGGAATTGCCGTTTAACTTCATGGTTTATCACCGGGATGACGGGCCTGAAATTGAACTGATGAATGGTGTGGAGAGGATCCTCCTCGATGAGATCAGCGTATCTGGAGATTCGATGAACATTCAGATGCATATCTTCGATACTTCCATTGAAACGGGATATACAGCAGAATCCATGACCGGATACTGGCAGAAAAATTACCTGGAGGATTATGTTATTCCCTTCAACGCCACCTTCGGGGAAACTTTTCGTTTTACCGGTGACCCGGATGCCATGGCTGATTTTAGTGGCCGTTGGGAAGTATACTTCCTTTCCGGTTCTGACTCATCACTGGCTGTCGGGGCTTTTACACAACGGGCGAATCGGCTGGAAGGAACTTTTCTGAAAACCACCGGCGATTACAGGTACCTCGAAGGTGAAGCGGATGGTGATAGCCTGAAGCTGAGTACTTTCGATGGTGAGCATGCCTATCTTTTTAAGGGGAAAATGATTTCTGAAGATTTGATTTCGGGCATGTACTGGTCCGGTAAAACATGGAGCCAACCATGGATAGCCAGAAAGAACGCGGAAATATCACTGCCGGATCCTGATAGTCTCACTTTTCTGAGACCGGGTTATGACCGGATCGAATTTGAACTGCCTGCGATGGATGGTCGGCCCGTTTCGGTGAATGATCCTGAATTCCGGGATAAGGTGATTATCCTGCAGATCTTCGGCACATGGTGTTCGAATTGTATGGATGAAACCAGGTTCCTTTCGGCCTGGTATAACAGGAACAGACATCGTGATGTGGAGATCATTGCCATTGCTTTTGAACGGAAGGATGACCTGAATTATGCCCGTGAAAGGATAACCCGGATGAAAGAAAGATTCGGGATTAACTATGAGTTTTTATTCGGGGGTAAATCGGATAAAGACATAGCTGCCCGGGTTCTTCCGATGCTTAACACGGTCGTTTCATTTCCTACGACCATCTTTATTGATAAGCATGGGAAAGTAAGGAAGATCCATACGGGATTCTCCGGCCCGGGGACCGGCATATACTATGATAAATTCGTTGAGGAATTTAACCTATTTATGGATAAACTCCTCAGCGGGTAATTGGTGAAGAGATCCTTTTATCCTTTCAGAACCTGCATGACCTCGTCCCAGGAAACATTGGCAAAGAAATTCTTTTCATGATCCCATTCGATTTTCCTTGCCAGCTTCAGCGATAAGGTACCCATATGGGCAGCAACCGCTTCCTCAAATCCATAACCGATGTGGCAGGCAGGTTGCGAATTGTTCCGGATGCTGTCCAGCCAGTCTGCGATATGCAAATGGGTTACATCCACCCGTTTCCCATCCCTGAAAGTATACAGGAGGCCTTTACTTGCAAAATAACGTTCAGTGGCGGAGGTGATCGCATCCAGGCCTTCCGCACCGGATGTGTATGAGAACAAAGGCAGTTCAAGATCGATTTTTCCTTCCCCGATCATTTTTTCATATCGTGTCGAACTCCTGTCAGGATATACCATCAGGGTATTCCCTACTTCCATGCTGGCATCATGACCCATGATCACATTGGGCCGGTTATATTCATTGGCCAGCGTGGCGCTGTATTGGAAGGTCATATCCCGCTCCGGGTATTCAAAGAGTACATTGAAAACATCAGGAACCTCCCGGCCGTCCTTGAAGAAATATATGCCACCGGAAGCGGTTACATACCTGGGAATGCCGAGGTCAAGGATCTGATTGATGGCATCATAATCGTGTGTCAGCAGGTCGCCGCTCAATCCTGTACCGTAAGCCCAGTATTTCCTCCATCTGAAAAAATGATCTTTATTGAAGGGGACATGGGGTGCATTGCCCAGGAACTGCTGCCAGTCGATGGTCCGCTCACTGGCTTCCGGATGAATATCGTATTGCCATGCACCATTGGGTGAATTCCGGTTCGTATTGGTCTGGATCATGGTGATCTTACCCAGTACATCTTTCCGTATCAGTTCCTTTGCCTTCCCGTAACTTTCCGTCTGCCTGAACTGATGGCCAAGTTGAAGTACGATCCCGGTTTTTTTAACGATATCATAGAGATCGTATGTCTCCTGCATTTTATGGGTCATGGGTTTTTCCAGATAGACATGTTTTCCCGCCTTTGCTGCTTCAATGGCCATGGGTGCATGCCAATGGTCCGGTGTGGCAATGATCACTGCATCAATGTCTTCTGCATGCACAAGGTCGTTCCAGTTTTCGTATTTTTTTGCCTGGTGACCGGAATCTGATACAGTTTTCTGCGCGGTATCTGCTTCCACGTCAAAAACATCGCATACGCCATTGAACACAATATTCAGGTCCTCTTGGTCAAGAAATGTATTCAGGGCAATGTTATTCCCGGATGATTCAGCCCTTTCCATCTGGGTTTTCAACCAGCTTTCCGTAGCAAAACCGGCAGCCCTTACAAGTTGTTCCCCGCGTATGCCGAATCCGATGATCCCGACACGGATCTGATGGTCACGGTTCACGGGGCTGGGTTTCCGGGCAGGATTCAGATCCGTATTTACACCAATTTCCGAGAATAAACTTGATTTAAGAATATTTTCATATTTTCTTTTCTGATAGGCGCTGAGGAGAACACCGCCTACTGCAGGCAGGGTGACCAGCCCTTTGACAATATCACGTCTTGAAATTCCCGGAGAATCTTCCTGCGCTTTGTTTTTCTTTTCCTGTTCTTCCATTTTTATTTCCTCCCTTTATTGATTAACTGGTAAATTAAACGATCCATTCCAATCAGCCTGCTGTTGGGAAATACAAGATTGATGGAAACCGCAAAAATTTCAATCAGATTTTTGTTGACAAGCAGATAACTCCCTTCGCCGGGAGCATCGAATTTGTAACCGATGAGTGGCGGGTGTGAAAGATAATAGAGCCCGATCAGCAAGATCGCCCCCATGCTGGCCCATTTTTCAAATAAACCGGTCATCAGACAGAACCCGATGATCACCAGCCCCCACACATTAAAGTTATCCGCAATTTTGAGAAGGGCAGGGTTGGAGGCAATTTCAATGAAAAAAAAAAGAGAACCACCCTTTTGAATCCAGCAAATATCCAACTGACGACCAGTTGGGATGGATAAGCTTTGAAAAACCTTCATAAAAAATATGCCATCCGATGATGACGCGTAATAAAACAAGCAGGGATAACTGGCTTGTCGTATAGGAAGGCGTTTTAAAAAAAGCAATTTCGTTCTTCATCTAAAGACAGTTAACTTTAAAAAATAAGCCTAAAGATATTCCATAAAAAAATAAATGTGTTCCAATCGCGGCAAAATTCCAGGACTGCCATACCATTTTTTATCGATGGCCAGGCTGATAAGGGTAATGTCATCAGGTGTACTGTTGCGAACAATGATGTTCGATTTAGAACACCTGGTCCTTCCGTGTAATTGGTAAATCGCTGAATTTCAATTGTTTATTTTTTTGGTACCTAAATTGCCACCTGCATTGGAAAGAGTAACGTTTACAATGGACTACAAACCGGAAACATCATCGGGCTCCAAGGAAAGATCAACTCCCGGAACACGAAAATTTTTTTTATATGTGGTGGTTTTTCTGATCATCTGCACCTACAGCCTCTGCCAGAAAAGGATCCTGATGAAGGAAGTCACCAAGCAGACCGTCACCACAGAGATGGTGGATAAAAGCAGTGAAAATGAAATGTCTGCCATCAGGTTCACCACATGGCCATTCATTCTTGCCTTTAAACATTTTGTGGTTGACAGGGAGGAATAATTTTTATGATGATGAAACTATATCCTTCGTTAAGGCATCTTTCAGGTAATATTCGGCATTTCAAAATATCTGATATATTTTAATTTAACATCCATGATTAAGAATTTATTGACAATTTCCATCCGGAATATCCTGAAGGACCGGATCTATAGTCTGATCAACTTACTGGGTTTGACCGTAGGGATCACCTGCAGTCTTTTCCTGGTTTTTTTTGTCATGGATGAATTGAGTTATGACCGTTTCCATGAAAATAAGGAAGACGTATACAGGGTGGTCACCCAGATCACTGAGGTAGACAATCAGTTTACCTGGGCAGTGGCCCAGATCCCCTTCGCTCCGGCAGTTAAAAAGGATTATCCCGAAGTTACCGCCTATGCCCGCCTTGCAGGAACGGGCAGGATGATGTTTAAAAAAGGCGAAACCAATGTATATGAAGAGGATCTGATGTTTGCCGATTCATCCACATTTGATCTTCTGACATTTCCCTTTATTCAGGGCGATCCTGAAACTGCGCTTTATGACCCGTTTTCAGTTGTGATCAACCGGGATCTGGCCATCAAATATTTTGGCAGGACTGATGTGGTGGGGGAATCCCTAGTGGGTGAAAATGATTCCTATAAAATCACTGGGGTGATTGAGAACCTCCCGAAGAATACGCATTTAAATGAGATCACAGGGTTTATCTCCTACAATTCCCAGGAAGCCCGGAATCTGGAAGGCCACTGGGGAAATTTTGGCGTTTTTACCTATATCCATGCACCCGGACTTACCGATCCGGCCGCTTTCGAAGAAAAACTTGAACAGGTTTATGATAATTATTGTGCTGAAATTTTCGAACAATTCGGAATAACCTTTAAATACCAGCTGCAGAATATCCAGGATATTCATCTGTATTCCCATACCACCGGTGAGGCCGGCGTGAATGGGGATATTGCCTATGTCTATGTTTTTTCGGCGGTTGCCTTCATTATTTTATTGATCGCCAGCATCAATTACATGAACCTGGCAACGGCGAGGTCCTTACGGCGTGCCCGTGAAGTAGGCATCAGAAAAGTAATGGGGTCTACCCGGCGCCAGATTATCGCGCAATTCCTGATCGAATCGCTGTTATTCACCTTCCTTGCTTTATTGATCAGCATCGTCCTGGTACTAGCATTATTGCCCTTTTATAACGATCTGCTGGATAAGGGAATTGGGATTTCATTTCTGTTAAAAAAGGAAATAGTATTTTCCCTGTTGGGGATCGTTGCCCTGGTGGGTATACTCAGTGGAAGTTATCCTGCTTTTTTCCTTTCATCATTCAGGCCGGTTACTGTTCTTAAAAGCAACAGCAGCAGCAAGACCAGCAATCCATTGATGCGGAAAATCCTGGTGATCATTCAATTCGGGATTTCCGTGACCATGATCATCAGCACCTGGGTGGTTTATGATCAATTGGAGTACCTCAGGACAAAGGACCTTGGATTTGATAAGGATCAGGTCGTCCGGATCACCCTTTTTAACGAGGAAATGCGGGAGAGGATTCCTGTCCTGAAGGAAGAATTGAAAAAATTGCCTTCGGTATCGGAGGTGGGCACGGCCAATACATCCCCCGGATATGGGATCGGCAAAAATCTGATCAATGTGGAGGATAGTGAAGGGGCCATGGTGGAGCGCGGCATCGATCTTTATGGGATAGACTATGATTATATTCCGGCCCTTGGGCTTAGGATCGTGGAAGGCAGGAATTTTTCACGTGATTTTCCATCGGATACGGCCGGAGCGGTCCTTGTCACCGAGGCCATGGCGAAAAGAATGAACTGGGATGAGGCGATCGGCAAAAAATTTCAGTTCGGCGTGGGAGAGGATGATCCTTTTGTCGAGGTGATTGGCGTGGTCAGGGATTATCACCACCGGTCACTTTATGATATCATCGAACCCATTCTATTCTATTTGAATGAAAGTAACAATATCCTTCATGTAAAAATAAACGGCAACGATCCTTCCCGTAGCCTTGCAGAGGTCGAAGGTGCCTGGAAACAGGTATTTCCCAACAGGCCGTTTGAATATAATTTCCTGGACCAGGAATTTGATGAACAATACAGGAATGACCAGCGCCAGGGCAAGATCTTTTCGATTTTTTCATTCCTGACGATTATTATCGCATCACTGGGATTGCTGGGCCTGGCCGCCTATACCACCCAGCAACGCACCAAGGAAATCGGGATCCGCAAAGTGGTGGGCGCCGGATTACACAACATCGTATTTCTGATCTCCAAAGACTTCCTGATACTCATATTGATATCAATCATCCTGGCGTTTCCGTTGGCCTATTTTTTCATTGAAGACTGGTTACAGCATTTTGCATACAGGATCGAGATCGATTACATGGTATTCCCACTGGCTGCTTTCCTGGCTTTGGCCATTACCTTTCTCACGATCTCGTACCATACCTTTAAGGCTGCTGGAACTAATCCGGCCACCTCTTTGAGGGAAGAATAAGCAGTTTTATCTGCAATCAGGAAGGTATTTTTTTCGGTGGAATTCCACCCGCGGCGAACTGAAAAGTGTCGTTCCGCTCACGCCGGGGCAGCACACTGAAGATCCCGGATTTCTGTCAATTTCCTCAGATTCAAAAAAATTCCTGGTGAATGCCTCGGGATAACATTCTTATGAGAGCCTCGTGTTGATGTGATCATTATGCTGATAGCCGTTCCGGTTCCACAGACAGGTTTATTTAAACTGTTGGTTTTTAACAGGTATGGATCATATTACCCGGATACTTTCAGTAGACGGCCCGGTGTATCGATAAATTATTGATTATCAAAATTATACCTATCCGGATTTTGGATTTGACCGGGATATTCTGACCCAACCGGGCAGCTCCATGCTTAATATTCATGCTCTGATTTGCTTTTTTAATAATAAAATCGAAAATTCATCCTGATTTTTTTTCATCTTGTATAAAAATATTTAAACAATTTTTTTATGGAAAAACAGGAAGTACAAGCCAGAGTGAAGAAAGTCGTTTCCCGTGTATTAAAAATGGACGAAACGGAAATAACTGATAATGCCAATTTTATTTTTGATCTGGGGGCCGATTCCATGCAGAGCCTGGAACTGGTGGCAGGATTTGAGGAAGAATTTGATATAGAAATGGACCAGGACAGGGCATTGGAGATCCAGACCATCGATGGGGCTGTTTTGTTTATTCAGCAATGCCTGAACTGATTTTTTTTATATATACAAAAAATATTAAACTTTTCGACTATGCCTGACCGGTCAGAACTTCATCAGGAAAACCTGCGTAAAATTTTCTATCCCTCTTCCATTGCAGTTGTAGGAGCCACAAAAACAAAGGGGACCGTTCCATATGACATACTGGAAAATATACTCAAGGCCGATATCGATGCCGCGGTTTATCCTGTAAGTCCACGGGAAAAACATATTGCCGGAGTCAGGGCATACAAGTATGTGCTCGATATCGATGATCAGGTCGATCTGGCAATCATTGTTTTTCCAAGTGCCGTTGCACACATGGCCCTTGAACAATGTGGACAGAAAGGGATCAAGTCGGTGATCATCATATCTGCAGGTTTTAAAGAGATCGGTGAAAAGGGGCTGGAACGTGAAAAACAGATCCTGGAAATAGCCAGGAAGTATGACATGTCGTTCATCGGCCCCAATTGCCTCGGTGTGATCAATACCGACCCGGCCATCAGGTTGAATGCTTCCTTTGCCAGGCAAATGCCGGAGGAGGGAAGCATCGGGTTCCTGTCCCAGTCAGGGGCACTCTGTACCGCGGTGCTGGATTATGCACGTGCCAAACATATTGGATTTTCCAAATTCATCAGTTTCGGTAATAAAGCCGATATCAGTGAAGTCGACCTGATGTACTATCTGATGAGGGATGAAAAAACGAAGGTGATCCTGATGTATCTGGAAGAGGTTACGGATGGCAGGGCGTTGATGAAGGCTGCAAAAGATATTGTCTCACAAAGCGGAAAACCTGTTCTCATCCTGAAATCCGGCCGGACGATGGAGGGAGCCTCAGCAGCCGCTTCGCATACCGGGTCACTGGCCGGAAGCGATGAAATCTGCGACGCCGCATTCGAGCAGGCCGGCATCATCCGTTGTGACAACATTGAAGAAATGTTCAATAATGCCATCGCTTTCGCCTATCAACCCCCACCCGAAACCAATAAGGTAGCCATCATTACCAATGCAGGTGGTCCGGGAGTGCTTACGACTGATGCTGCCATCCGTGAGGGGCTTCAGCTTGCCAGGTTCTCAGAGGAAACCACCCGGATATTCAAAAGATATCTGCCTTCCACAGCAAATATAAAAAATCCGGTGGATGTGATCGGCGATGCCCGTGCGGACAGATATGATGCTGCATTGACAGGCTCCATGAAGGATCCTTCCGTTGCGGGTGTTTTCGTGATCCTGACCCCCCAGTCCATGACCAATATAGAAGAAATTGCTGAAGAGGTGGTGAAGGTCGCCCGGGAGTCGGTTAAACCATTATACACTTCATTCATGGGCGAAGCAGATGTGGCGGGCGGAGTGGATATCCTGTTAAGGAATAAGATTCCGCATTATATTCTGCCGGAATCCATGTGCAAATCATTTGCAAGTGTCTACCGTTTTCATCATCATATCATGAACCTCAATGCGGGTCCTGTCATAATGAATGAATATGACAGGACCCTTGCTTCGGGGATCATTTCTGGGCATTTGTCGAACCAGAAGACTTTCCTGGCAGAAGATGAGGCCGGGGAGATCCTGAAAATTTATGGATTGCCCGTCCTGCCCGGCGGACTTGCCGCATCACAAACCCAGGCCGGCGAAATTGCAGAAAAGATCGGGTATCCAGTCGTCCTGAAGGTGATGTCGGATGATCTGACCCATAAATCCGACATCGGTGGAGTTCGTTTGGATCTTAAATCTTCAGAGGATGTGAGGGAAGCCTACAACAGTCTCAAAATGGCAATTAAGGGAAAGATCCCGGAATCGAAGATCCGCGGGATTTGGGTCACCCCGATGATTTCCGGGGATGTGGAAGAGATCATCATTGGAATAAAAAGGGATCCTTCCTTTGGACCGGTCATCATGTTTGGCCTGGGTGGTATATTCGTGGAGATCCTGAAGGATATAAGTTTGAAAGTAGCACCGCTGTCTGAGCAGGATGCCGAAGATATGATCAGAAGGATCAAGGGTTTCCCGATCCTTTCCGGTGTACGCGGCAGGGTACCCAGGGACATTGAAAGTATCAAAAATTGCCTGTTCCGGATCGCACAGCTGGCTGTGGAGCATCCTGAAATCAAGGAACTGGATATCAATCCCTTAATGGTCAGGCCGAATGGACAGGGATCCGTCATTGCCGATGCAAAAATTATGTTCTGATTTATTAAACCCCGTATATTATGGCATATCGCCAACTTACTTCAGAGGAAATCCGTCAGCTTGAAGTTCAATCCTGCAGCTCAGCGGATTGGTCAACGATTACCGTCGACCAGGATTTTGAGCCTTCGCCGGTACAGCAAGTCCGTTTTTCAGGATCCTGCAGGATCGGGAACCTGTCCGGAACGGTAAATAACCGGAATGGAAATGATCTGCCTGCCGGCATATATCAGGCCAGCCTGCACAACGTGACAATCGGGGACCGCGTACTGATTTCCCGGGTCGGAAATCTCGCCAATTATACCATTGAAGAAGATGTGATCATCCGGGAGATCAATGAATTATATGTTTCCGGCGAGTCCACTTTCGGCAATGGAACAGAGATAGAGATCCTGAATGAAGGAGGAGGAAGGCAATTGATCCTCTACGATCAGCTCAATGCACAGATAGCCTATCTTCTTGTGATGTACAGGCATCTGCCTGAGATGATCTCCTCCCTGGAGAATATGATCCGGGAGTATTGTAAAACCCGGTCAGGCAAAGATGGCGTGATTGGGAAAGGATCATGCATCCTAAACAGTAAGACAATCCATAATGTATCGGTCGGATCCTTTGTAGAGATAAATGGTGCTGATTTCCTGGAAGAGGGGACAATCATTGGAGATCCTGCAGAAAGAACGGCTGTAGGATATGGTGTGATCGCAAGGCATTTTATGATCCTGTCCGGATCGACGGTAGAATCATCGGCGCTCCTTGAAAAATGTTTCCTTGGGCAGGGGGTTCAGATCGGGAAACAGTTTTCTGCTGAAAATTCTGCTTTTTTTGCCAATTCAGAAGGTTTTCATGGTGAGGCAGTAAGTTTGTTTGCGGGTCCTTATACCGTAACACATCATAAATCCACCCTGCTGATTGCAGGGTATGTCTCCTTTTTTAATGCAGGAAGCGGGACGAATCAAAGCAATCATATGTACAAACTGGGCCCGATCCACCAGGGGATCATCGAACGGGGTTCCAAGACCGGATCTTTTTCCTATCTGCTCTGGCCTTCCCGTGTCGGGCCTTTCAGCGTAGTGATGGGAAAACATGGGACTAACTTTGATGCTTCCGATCTTCCTTTTTCCTATATCACTGTTGAAAATGACAGGACCATGCTTACACCGGCCATGAACCTGATTACGGTCGGGACACGCCGGGATACAGAAAAATGGCCGAAACGCGACAGAAGGAAGGGGACTCATAAAATGGACCTGATCCATTTTGAATTATTCAATCCCTATGTGATGAATAAAGTACTCAATGGAATGGAAATTCTCGCTGATCTCTATGAAAAGACGCCAAAGGAGCAGGAATTCATTAATTATAAGGGATTGAGGATCAAACGCCTGATGTTGAAATCGTGCCGCAAATATTATGAGATGGCATGGTATATTTTCCTTGGCGACTGGATTCTGAAGAGGATCAGCAACCCGGATGTGCCGGAAAACCTGGAGGGCATACGGAAACGGTTAACACCCGGGAAAGTTCTCAAAGGGATAAAATGGGCAGATATTTCCGGGCTGACCGCACCCGTTGAAATTCTGGAGGAGGTAATGGAAATGATCGCGAAACGTACGGTCCTCACGCTGGAAAGGCTGAATCTTAAACTGATTGAAATCCATCAGCATTATGAAGGAAATGTTTTATCCTGGCTGCAGCTTATTCTTATAACAAGATCCGGTATCGACCTGACTTCGGCAGGGAAGGAGGAATTGATCATGATCCTCGAAGACTGGAAGGTCAATTCCGTCCGGTTAAACAATATGATCCTTTCGGATGCGAAAAAGGAATTTGATGCAAGCAGCCAGATCGGATTTGGTCTT
>JAGTVG010000267.1 GCA_018224645.1 Cyclobacteriaceae bacterium | reverse complement strand
CGAAATCTTCCGATGATCCGCGGTAATGTTCGAGCAGTTCCAGGATCTTTTCAAGGACTATTTTCTGTTCTGCAATCGTTTCTTTCAGATCCGAATTTTCCCGGTTATTCTCGTACACCTGGTTGGCAATGAACAGAGATTCGATCCAGCCACCGGCAATCATCAATACACTCAGTCCTGACCGCTGCTGCTCCTGAAAATATTCATTCACTTCATTGAAATCCTGTGTGGTCATGAGTATCAATGAATCCAGATCCCGGTTTTCGGCCAGTCTTTCAATCGTGTCAAAATTAAAAAACTGGCTTATGCGCAGTTCATCCACCAGTTCCTTGATGGCCCCAACATAGAGGATTGACTGCTGGTTTTCTTCATAAAGGTTGCTGTAGCCCAGATCAGCGCCGTAGATTCCCAGATTCAGCGCCTGGTCGAAACTCGTATTGTAGTACGAATACTTTTCAGGATCATTCAGGTAGTTTTTATGATAACCGGCACCTGATTTTTTCATCATGGCAGATAATTCGATGGGCGCCGGGATCTGGTTGATAATCTCATGGATCTGTTCGCCGGAAATTTTCGGTTGAGGGATTTCAAGATTCCCAAGGCTGTCAAGCAGGGCGGTTTCACTGTCTTTCCTGGGGGACTGACACGCGGCCAGGACCAGCAAAAAAATTAGGAATCGGTATTTATTCATATTCATATCATTTATTCCGGCCATTCATGCTTTTTGAACATGCCGGGTATCCTTACGCATAAAATTTAGCTCAACGCATCCTGATGCATTAAGGGATCAAACTCCGACAGGAAGAATTTCAATAGCCAGGCATCCTCCGGCATACAAACCAATTTTGGCTTATTTCATCAAAAATCCAAATAAAAACAGAGAAATGGAATACTATGGAATTAAATAAAGGAAGAATTCAGATATTTGGCCGTCCCGTATCTCATTTTATTCAGGCCCCTTCTAAAAACCTGGAAGTAAAGGGTAAAATATAATATGGCCGACAACAACCAGATGGCCAGAAGGTTAAACGTAATGGTCGGCAAAACAATACCAAACAGCTGCTTTTCCGGAGCAAACAGGGGAGTGCGGTAATCAAACGGGGATCTTGCTTGTATTTCATCCTGAAATACCGGATCGATCAGTTGGACAATCCTTCCCCGGTAATCGATCACACGGTCCTTTGCCCCGGTATTTCTGACGATATCTGCCAGTTTTTCATTATAATGTTCGTTTTTGATATGACCCAGATTCAAGGAAAATGGGTCATTTTCATACATCCGGAACATTTTGTCCCTGCGGTATATGGCTTCATTCGTCTGTTGCTGGTAATGCTTTCTGATGCGTGAAATGCCCTCAAATATTTTTTCAGCAACACCGGGGGTGAAATTATCCCGCGAAAACTTTACCTCCTGATCATCGGGCAGACCGCTCAGGTATTGTTCATTCCTGAATTCATTTTCAAGAATGGCCAGATTCGCATCAATTCTTCTGTTTTTCCTTTTCTCATTTTCCACCGAAACTGTATTGTTATCCCGGTACGTCCCCTCATCGGCCAATAAAAGGATTTCCCTGGTCAGCTCTTCCAGTTTATCAGTAAAATATGTACTTTTAAAATCTGACTGGCTGATTTGCTGATCCATGGGATAAAACAGGGACTCATAATCATTATGAATGAACTGATAAACCGATATGGCTTCAAATGCCCACCTGCTGGTCATCAGGTCAGCGACCAGGGGTACTACCGCCTTATTGCCAATGCTTTCATGAATCTTATTAAAGCTCACAAATAATCCGCTCAGAACCATCTGGGGAATGATCAGCAGGGGAATCAGGATGTATACGGTAACGGTTGATTTGAAGGTATCGGATAGGTTCAATCCCAGTAAATTTCCAAAACCTGATACGGTAAACAGGATCAGCCAGAAGGGGAGAAACATGCCTTTTATTTCAAGGATCAGATTCCCAACGATAACGAACAACAGGGATTGAATGGCAGAGATCCCAAAAAGGATGAAAAGTTTGGATAGCAGGTAGCTGTTCCGGCTGAGGTTTAAAAATCCTTCCCTTTTCAGGATTTTCCTGTCATGGATTATTTCCTCTGCACTTACCATGAGGCCCAGAAACAGTGCCACAATGATGCTCATGATAAAATAAACAGGGATATTGTCATTCAGGCGGAAATAATAGGCCGTATGATCCAGGGCATTCTGATAACGGACAATCCCTGCGAGTATGAATGAAAGGGCCGGGGCTACGAGCAGATTTACCATCATGTATTGCCGGTCCGATAATTTGGACAAAAAATCCCGGTGAATAAAAATACCCAGCTGACCCAGCCTAGAGGGGATCTTCAGGACCTGGTCGGGAACGGCATTTTTATCAGGAATTCGCTGGGGCGAATATGTTTTATGGTATAATTCCGCCCATTGTGCAGGTTTCACCTTCCTGGCATCTGTAAAATTCCCATATTCATCCACCAGTTTTTCCTCTACAATATTGAATATCTGTTCCGTATTCACATTTCCGCAGACAGGGCATATTCCCCTGTCTTTATCAAGCTGTCTTGAAGTGCTTTTAAAATAGGTCACCGCCTCGACCGGGTTTCCATAATAGATCAAGTAGCCGCCATCGTCCAGGATGATGATCCGGTCAAAAAGTTTATATATGTCTGAGGAAGGCTGATGGATCACGGCAAAAACAAGTTTCCCCCGGTAAGTCAATTCCTTTAACAAATCCATTACATTTTCCGAATCCCTGGAGGAAAGACCGGAAGTGGGTTCATCGACAAAAAGTATGGAAGGTTCACGCATCAGCTCCAGGGCGATATTCAGCCTTTTTCTCTGGCCGCCGCTGATTTTTTTGCTAAAAACATTTCCCACATGCATATCCTTCCTTTCCCATAAACCAAGGGATTTTAATATATCGTATATTTTTTCCTGGATCAGGGAAGGTTCAAGATCAGCAAAACATAACCTGGCATTGAAAAACAGGTTCTGATATACGGTTAATTCTTCGATAAGCATATCATCCTGTGAGATGTATCCGATCATTCCCTCCATCCTCCGTTTAAAATCGGGGGTATGAATATCAATGCCATTGATCCGGACAACCCCCTCGCTGGGTTTATTAATACCTGCCAGCAGGTTGAGCAGGGTTGTCTTTCCGGAACCGCTTGCACCAAGAATACCGGTCAGTCTTCCTTCTTCTTCCGAGATTGATAATCTCCGCAGACCGATTTCACTGTCCGGGAATTGAAAGGAAACGGCATCGGCATTCAGTGATATCCGTTCCGGATTAAATTCCTTGAGATATTTTCTGATGAGATCACTGTAATAAATTGCCCGGCCCAGCTGTGTTTTTATGGCGCTTCCATTGTTAAATATGTAAACCATCCCCGGATTCATGATAAACCCGTTTAAAAGGATCTCTTCCTCTCCGTAATATTTTACAAGATACATGCCGGTACTGGCTATTTTAAGAAATATCAGTTCGCCTGATAGATCAGCATGCACATGTTTTACGGGATAGCCAACCGGTTCATCATCGTTGATGATGAGGATCTCTTCATGGGAGATTTTTTTACCTGGCCTGTAAAAAACGAATTCCTGGATGATCTCAAGATCATATTCACTGAAATTAAATACGGCTGATATGATTTCAATGATCCTTTTTTTATGGACCGAAAAATGACCATCAACGGCGATCAGTTGAAGAACCCTTACCAGTATAAAAGCCTTCTGTTTTATTTCGAGGATCTTATTGAGTTTATTGCAGATGGCAAGTGTTTTTACCGTATCTGTAAGGGTGATGGGCTCCGGTTTTTTCGGGATATCGGTTTTTACTTTCTGGGCATCATATCCGGACAGCCTGTCGAAGGATTTAAGGTGAAAATTAAGGGTTGAGGGATCCAGATCCTGACGGAAAAGATTTATCACATAATTTCTTTCGGTTTCTGTAACCACCCCATCCTGTAAGGTTACCAGCGCAAGCAGTTGAGTCAGGGCTTTTAAGGTATCTTCATTCATGTTTCCTGCCGGTTGGACCAGATTTTATGAAATTCTGTTATTGTAATAAATGATATCTGTAAAACATTCGCCGGGTTATTTTAATTGTGACGTTTTAAAACCCATAGGCAGCAATGCCTCCGTACCATTAAACTGCAGGATGGTTTGATCCGGGCCTGCCAGCAGAATTTCAATTGGCTGGTGCTGTTTGGTTTCATATTCAAGCATTACCTGCCTGCAGCTTCCGCAGGGGGTGACAGGAGTTGGATTCCCGTTCCTGTCTTCGGCAGCAACGGCTATGGTTTCGATTTTTTTATCCGGGAAATGCGATGCGGCAGTAAAAAGCGCAACCCTTTCAGCACAGAGGCCGGAAGGATAGGCGGCATTTTCCTGGTTTGATCCGGAAACGATCCTGCCATCTTCAAGAAGAACCGCAGCACCTACCTTAAACCCGGAATAAGGTGCATAGGCATTTTTCACGGTATCTTCTGCCGCCTTCATAATCGGCAGCTTTTCCGAGATACTTTCACCGTTACGTTTATGAACCGTATACTGAATGTGAATATTCTTTTGTTCTGGTTTCATATTAACCCTTAACTCAAGCCATGCTTCGAAGCCAATGGCATGAGTTAAAAGTTAATTTATACAGTTTTTTTGATTCCGCAAGTCAAATAACATAAATTGGTGTTTATTATCCGTATTTATGAAAAAAATACTTGTTTTGGGCGCAGGAAGATCCTCCCAGTCATTGATCGATTATCTGCTGGCCCATAGTGAAAGCAATGGATTCCAGGTCCTGCTTTCAGACCGGGAAAAGGAGCTGGCCGAATCCCGCCTTAAAAATCATATCAATGGAAAAACAAGGATAATCGATGCGGCCAATATCCTGGAACGGGATGAATTGATCAGGGAGGCAGATGTTGTCATATCCATGCTGCCTGTGAAGTTCCATCCCGACATTGCCCATGCATGTTTGAAATACCGGAAACATATGGTCACTGCCTCCTATGTATCCTCCGAAGTAAATATCCTGAATGAGGAAGTGAAAAAGGCAGGATTGATTTTCCTCAAGGAATGCGGGCTGGATCCCGGCATTGACCATATGTCAGCCATGTCAGTGATCGATAAAATACGGAATGACGGCGGCAAGCTGCGATCCTTCGAAACATTCACCGGGGGACTTCTTGCACCGACTTCTGAGGAAAATCCCTGGCAGTATAAATTCACCTGGAATCCGAGAAATGTGGTGCTTGCCGGACAGGGAGGGGTTAAATTTCTTCAGGAAGGTACTTATAAATATATCCCCTATCACAGGATCTTCCGGCGGACGGAAATGGTACATATTCCCGGGCATGGATATTTCGAAGGTTATGCCAACCGGGATTCCCTGAAATACATCGATAAATACAACCTTCAAGGTATTCCTACCATTTACCGGGGAACTCTCCGCAGACCCGGTTTCTCAAAGGCATGGAATGTTTTTGTTCAGCTG
>JAGTVG010000266.1 GCA_018224645.1 Cyclobacteriaceae bacterium | reverse complement strand
GGCGGAAATTGAGTATGTAGGCCCGTTTGAGACCATCGAGTGATCATCGGGCGCCGTATCTTTTTTTCAAATAGTTATAAAAATCAACCTGCGCCCTTTTAACGGGAGGTTTTAAATGATCCGGGGCCGGCTGGTTTACCAGATACTGATCCAGCATCCTTGATTTGGTATTGTCGGATAACTGGGAGTCGATCATTTGCAGGATCTCCTCCCTGACTCCCGGATCATACACCGGGAATACCACCTCGATCCGGTGCCGGAGGTTGCGTGTCATCCAGTCGGCGGATCCCATCAGGATTTCCGGTTCGCCATCATTAAAAAAAATAAATATCCGGGAATGTTCCAGGATGGAATCCACAATCCGTAAAACAGTGATATGATCGCTCAAACCAGGAATTCCGGGCTTCAGGCAGCAGATCCCGCGCACAATCACCGTTATTTCCACACCGGCATTGCTTGCCTCATAAAGTTTATCGATCATTTCTTTATCTTCCAGGTTATTCATTTTGAGAATGATCTTTCCGGATGTTCCATGTTTAACATGATCAATTTCCCTGTCGACCAGACCTTTCAGGGTTTCTACGATATTAAACTGCGAAACAAGCAGATGTTTCAGGCTTTTTATGGAAGATCCTTTTTCCAGAAATTTAAAGACCGCATCCACTTCCTTCAGTATGTTCCGGTTGGCCGTGAACAGTCCTTCGTCGGCATAGATCCGGGCCGTGATCTCGTTAAAATTTCCTGTACCCAGAAAACCGAAGACCTTCAACTTTCCATCCGAAGATTTCCGTTTTATCAGGGCGGTCTTTGCATGTACTTTTAATCCCGGCATACTGTAAATGATCCTGATACCCGCTTTTTTCATCAGATCCGCCCAGTAAAGATTATTTTCTTCATCAAACCTGGCTTTTATTTCAACAAAGACAATGACTTTTTTGCCGTTTCTGGCCGCGCTGATCAATGCATTGGCGATCAGTGAATTTTCAGCAATCCGGTATAAGGTGACCTTGATCTGCCTGACCTCCGGATCGATGGCCGCCTCATTAAAGAACCGCAGGACATAATCGTAGGTCTGATACGGGAGGTGGAGGACATAGTCCTTGTTTTCTATTGAATGGAAAATCGAGGATTCAACTTCAAGATCGTTGATTTTAAGCGGGTTCATTTTCTTTCCGGTAAGTGATCCGTCTTCAGGATTGGGAAGCTGGGAAAGGTCATTCAGGTTATGATAAATCCCTCCTTTTACAATCTGGGAAGATTCAAGGCCAAAGTTCTCAATAAGTATCCGGAGCATATCTTCCGGCATTCTTTTATCGTACAGGAACCTGGATGGAAGGTTGATTTTCCGATAGGAAAGGTGCTTTTTTATTTTATCTATCAGGTCACCAGAATATTCATCATCGATATTCAGATCGGCGTCACGGTTAAGTTTGATGGAATAACATTCCATAATTTCGAATCCCGGGAAAACGATATCGAGATTCGCCCTGATCAGATCATCGAGGAAGATAATATGATGTTTTGTTCTTGAAAAAAGCGAGATAAACCTGGGCAGAGAGCCGGTTGGAATGTTCAAAAAAGCATATCGGGGATCCACCGGCTCCTGTGCTCCGGCTGTTTTAAGTTTCACAACCAGGTATATTGCCCTGTTTTCAAGAAAAAGGGATTTTTTCTTCCCATCTCCAATCATAACCGGTTGGAGGAACGATAGTACCCGGCTTCTGAAGTAATTATGGAGTTTGTTCTTATGGGATTTCAATAAGGACCTGTTCCAGTGCAGGACAATATTATTCTCTTTCAATTCCGGGAGGACCTGTCCGGTGAGTATCCTTCCATATTCAAGCTGTTGTTTTTCAACAATTCTAAAGACCTTCTTCAGGGTTTTTTTTGGCTTGAATTCGAGTTCTTTTTTTAATTTTTTCTTCTGGATCTTTTTCAGGCTCTGGAGGGAAGCGACCCTGACACGGAAAAACTCATCGAGGTTGGATGACCAGATGGCCAGGAATTTGATCCTGTCATATAATGGAACAGCAGGGTCCTTAGATTCCTCAAGGATCCGGGCATTAAAGGATAACCAGCTGATGTCCCTGTGAATGTACCGGGTTTTTGGATTCATGGCCAATGGATAAAGTTTTACATTCTCGCTTAAAGAAAATTTCAATAACGTTAAAAATTTCGATCCTCCTTTCCAATCAATTCAGAATGTCATTCCGATACCGGATGACATGCATAATTGACCGGCCGGCGGGACCCTGGTGCAGGCAGTCTTACCGGATCCGGTCCTGCCGTGCTGAAATAATGCCGAAGCCCGCGTTTATTTGAATTTATAGATCGTCGTCTGTTGAAATGTAGCTCCGGGATCCAGCACTGTACTCGGAAAATCCGGGTGATTGGGAGAATCCGGGAAATGTTGTGCTTCAAGGCAAAAACCACTCCTTTTCTCATAAATTGTCTCATCCTTTCCTGTAATGCTTCCATCGAGGAAATTGGCAGTATAAAATTGTACGGCGGGTTCTGTTGTCCAAACCTCAAGGATCCTTCCCGAATCAGGTTCCTTTACGATACAGGCTTGTCTCAAATCACCCGGCTGCCCCGTGATCACGAATGAATGATCGTAACCATTCCCGTTTTTTATCTGTTGATGTCCGGCATCGATATCTTTCCCGATCGTTTTTAACTCCCTGAAATCAAAAGGAGTGTTTTCCACATCCAGCAGTGTGCCGGTCGGTATGGAGGCGCTGTCGATGGCGACGATCTGAGCCGCGAAAAATTTCACCTGGTGATCAAGGATATCGCCGGAGTCATGCCCCTTCAGGTTAAAATAGGAATGATGCGTCAGATTGAGCACCGTTCTCTGATCCGTGGTTGCTTTAAAATCCAGTTTCAGTTCATTGTCATCATTGAGCCAGTAGATTGCCACAACATTGAGATTTCCGGGGTAACCCTCTTCCATATGAGGGCTGAAATAAAGCAATTTCAATCCGGCTGTATTTTCTTCCTCAATCAGTTCCGGTTCCCATACCCTTTTATCGAATCCAATTTTTCCTCCATGCAGGTGGTTTGGGCCGTTATTTATGGCAAGATTATATTCCACCCCATCCAGGGTAAATTTGCCTTTTGCGATACGATTGCCATATCTTCCGACCAGGCAGCCAAATGACGGGCTTTTTTCAATGTATTTTTCCAGGGTATAATAACCCAGCACCACATCCACGGTTTCGCCCCGCCCGTCAGGGACTTTCAGGGTGGTTATGATCCCTCCATAATTGGTGATCTGAACCTGCATTCCGTTTTTATTTTTCAGGGTAAAAAGTTCGACCGGAGTCCCATCCGGCGCTTTCCCAAAGGATTCTCGGGTAATTCTTTCCACGGCATTAAAATTTGAAGAACAACTATAGATGGATAAGCAAAAGATGAAGAACAGTATATTTTTAAAAGGCATAAATTCAAATAGCTATACAATGACCCTTCATGTATCTGAAAACATAAAGATAAATAAAGAACATTTAACCCGGAAATTTCTGGTCAGTTTCAGTTATTGTGGCTAATAATAAGCGGGTTCAATGATCGCGGGAGGGCTCGTATTTTTCGGGTGCATACAGAAATCCAAACGCTTGGCAACCTTGTTTTGTATGCTTCTGATGATGGATATAATGTGCATGGACCAATCTTTTCAAATATTTTGACCTGGGTTTATACTTTATTTTAATTCTTCTATGGACCAGGATATCATGAAAGAGAATATAAAAAACCCCATATGCCGTAATTCCGAATCCAACATACATCAGCAGATGAACGGAGGGGAAGAGGCTGCCCGTAATGATCAGAATGATTGCCGGGATGCTGAAAACAACGGCAAAAAGATCATTTTTTTCCAGAACGCCCTTTCTGTGGGTATGGTGGGACCGATGCCACGACCACAAAAGACCGTGCATAACGTATTTATGGGTAAACCACGCCACAAATTCCATGAACAGGAATGTAGCGATCACAATCATTATTTTAATAACGGCCATCAACATTGAGTTTCAATATTTCCTTTTTTACTTCTTCCATCAGCCACATGGGTGTTGAAGTTGCACCGCAGATACCTACCGTATCATGCTTTTCAAACCAGTCCGTATTTATTTCGGATGGATGTGAAATAAAATAAGTATTCGGGTTTTTAGTTTTGCATACGTTATAAAGTACTTTCCCGTTGGATGATTTTGTGCCGGATACAAATATAATTCTATTATACCTGGATGCAAACTCTCGTAATTCCTTATCCCGGTTCGATACCTGCCTGCAGATGGTATCATTGGCTTCCACCTGGATATTATTTTCTTTCAATTTATCCGTTATCTCATAAAATTTATCCGTGCTTTTGGTGGTCTGACTGAAGAGGGTGATGTTTTCCGGCAGGTTTTTCAGGTCAAGTTCATCCAGATTCTGAAAAACCACCGCTTCGTTGTTGGTCTGTCCAAGCAATCCCATGACCTCTGCATGGCCATGTTTTCCGTAAATATAAATGTTTC
>JAGTVG010000265.1 GCA_018224645.1 Cyclobacteriaceae bacterium | reverse complement strand
TTCACTTGGACCTGGAATGATCATTGGGAATCCGGGGAACCCGGGACCTTTTCAATTCTTCACTTCTCCGCGTCTGCGTACATTCATTGCGCCAATATCGGCAGATGGACTGTAAACTTACTTCCCTGATCCGGCTTGCTTTCCACCTCAACGGTCCCCATACAGGGTGATCAGAACGACCAGCAGTAAAATGCCGGAAACGATCGGGATATAATACCTGTATTTCAGGGGGATGGATGAAAAAAAATGATTCATCGGAGACATAGGATTTCTGCAAAATTAACCTTCCCTGGTTTGAAGCCGAAGTTTTGCCTGGTTTATTTATATCTTCCTATATTTGAATCTAAGGATTTTTCAGATTCCCTGATGAAATTACCTGTCTGAAATTTTTTTATTATTTTGTAAAGCCGGATAGAAATAACAATTTTCATTTATGGACATTATCAACTACTGGCCGTTATTTCTCATTTTTATCATTGCCTGGATGGTGCCATTGCTTTTGTCATGGCTGGAGATCACAAAAGTTCCTGCGGTCATCGTGGAGATCATCATGGGCGTATTGATCGGACCTTTTGTATTGAACCTGGTTGAGGAGACTCACTATATGGATTTTCTGGCCGACACCGGTTTTCTGATACTTATCTTTCTTGCCGGACTTGAAATTGATGTGGACAGGATTATCGTCTCCTTTCCCCGGAGAAGGATCAGGATGGTTGATCTTGTGAGTAATTCACTTTTACTGGCAATTTTCATTTACGGTGGATCCTTGTTGCTCGCGCTGCCATTTGCCTGGCTGATAAATCAGTATATTGAAATCGATGTTATGTTTTTTACTCTGCTTCTGCCGACGGTGGCATTGAGCATTATTGTTCCGATCGTGAAGGCGGATGGCGAGATCAACCGGAAATTCGGTCAGATCATGTTAATGGAAGGCGCCATTGCCACCATCATGAGCATTATTCTCATCTCAATGTATTCCGGAGTTTTGCGGTTTGGATTCCAGGCAGAAATGTTACTCTTTCTCGTTATTTTTATTGTTTTTGTGATCATTTATTATCTGGGTAAACACCTGGTTAAGGTCTATACCTTTCAGAAGCTGCTTTACAGGCTTGAACATGCTGCCAGTCAGATCCGGGTGAGGGGAGCTGTCGCACTGCTCCTGTTTTTTATTATCATAGCCCAAATAATCCAAATAGAACTTGTGATGGGGGCATTTGTGGCAGGGATTTTACTCAGCCTGTTTATCAGCAGGGAACGTTCTGCCCTGCTTTTTAAACTTGATGGGATGAGCTATGGTTTTTTCATTCCCATTTTTTTTATTATGGTCGGGGTAAACCTCGATCTTTCAGCCCTCACCCAGTTCAGCGAATCCATCCCATTCATCATAACCCTGACACTGGGATTCTTTTTTACACAGGTTATCCCGTCCATGGTGATGGTAAAAGTATTCGGATGGAAAAAAGCAATGGCGGGTGGCGTCCTTTTAACTGCACGTTTAGGGCTGGCCATTGCCACAGCCCAGGTTGGCCTTAACCTGGGCATCATTTCAACCGCTGATAATGCCGGTATTGTAACCGCAGCGATACTGACCAGCCTGATTTCACCCATGGCCTACAAACATTTCAACCGTGCAAGAGAAAGTTATTATCAGATCCTTATACTCGGAGGCAGCAGGGCCAGTCTGTTCCTGGCAGAGAGATTCAGGATGCACCAGGTGTCCTGCCTTACTATTTTGCAGAACCAGGAGATCCTGAAAGAATTTGAACGTAAAAACTTACAGTTTAAGTATGTGGAAAAACTGGCGACACCGTTGATCGATACGTTGAGGTTGCGTACCGCGGATCTTGTCATTGTTCTCACCGAATCAAAACCGTTGAATCTTGAACTCACCCGATATATTAAACATGAACTCAACCACAATAAACTGATCACACGAAAGTATTCCGCTTTTGATGATAAGCTCGACAGTCATTCGGAAACAAAACTGATCGATAAGGATGAGATTCTGGCCAACCATGTGGAAGATATGGTCCTTCGTCCGGATTCCATGGCTTCCCTTTCGGTAAGTTTTGATAGTTACCGGGTTGAGGAAATTAAGATTACGAGCAAGGATATCCACCGTAAACTCGTGAAGGAAGTTGCATTTCCACGCTCCGGATCCCTTGTCATTCAGCGCCGGGGAGGGGAGATCTTTATTCCGCATGGAGATACCCATCTATTGCTTGGAGATGTGATCACAGTGATCGGCAACAGTGGAGCTTTGGAGGAATTCAGAAGAATTTTTGAACAACAGATAAAATGACCTGATTTTTACTAGTGAATGGACCGATCCGCAATAACCGTTACAACCTATAACACGGCTGCCAGGGCCTATGAGAAGAGATTCATGGCCATGGACCTGTACAATGATACGTATGATAAATTCTGCAGGCTGATCACGAAAGGTAAGGCGAGAATCCTCGACATTGGCTGCGGGCCGGGGAACATTACGAAATATCTGCTGAACAAAAGACCCGGTCTCTGCATCACCGGGATCGATCTGGCACCGAATATGATCAGGATCGCAAAAAAGAATAATCCTGCCGCTGCATTCAAATTGATGGATTGCCGGGTTATCGGCACGATCGGGGAAAAATTTGACGGGATCATAGCGGGTTTCTGCCTTCCCTATCTTTCAAAGGAAGAGGCGGCCGGTCTGATCCGGGATGCTTCACTGTTGCTGAACCCCGGAGGTATCCTGTACCTGAGCACCATGGAAGGAGATTATGAACGGTCGGGATTTGAAAGAACGAGTTTCAGCGGGAATAACCTGGTATATATTTACTATCACCAGGAAAATTTTCTGAGGGAAGAAGTGACTGGGGCGGGCTTTGAGCTGATTGTACTTGAACGGAAACAATATCCGGAACCGGATGGTTCATTTCTGACGGATATGATTTTATTGGGCAGAAGATCGGCAAAAGGGTATACTCCCGATAAAAGGGTTTTATAGAAATGAAGTAGTTTACTTATATACAATAACAATAAAAATTTTCT
>JAGTVG010000264.1 GCA_018224645.1 Cyclobacteriaceae bacterium | reverse complement strand
CTTTCAAAAGTCTTTTATGCTTCTGATCCGGAGGATGAAGGATCTTCCGGATCAGAAATGGACGGCGATAAAACAGTTTTTTCAAAGGATGATAAAAAATCGCTGATCAATATACTGATCGTGGATGATGAGCCCATCAACCATCAGGTGCTGAAGAACCATTTATCGGGCGGATCATTCAGGATCACCAAAGCCATGAATGGTGAAGAAGCATTAAAAGCGCTGGAAAACGGCATGCGTTATAATCTCGTGATCCTGGATGTGATGATGCCGCGGATGACAGGTTATGAGGTCTGCCAGAAGATACGGGAAAAATATGTGCCATCTGAATTGCCTGTCATTATGGTCACGGCTAAAAACCAGGTAAAGGATCTTGTCCAGGGGCTGCATATCGGAGCAAATGACTATCTCGCCAAACCTTTTACAAAACAGGAGTTCCTTGCCAGGATCAATACACAACTCGATCTGCACAGGATATTTGATGTCACCGGCCGGTTTGTCCCCAATGAATTTATCAGATCATTGGGCAAGGACAGGATCACCGACGTGTTCCTGGGTGACCAGGCCCATCAGGAAGTTTCTGTTTTATTTTCGGATATCCGGGATTATACCTCACTTTCGGAGAATATGACACCTGCGGAAAATTTCAATTTTATCAATGCATTCAATCAGCGGATAGGTCCACATGTCCAACTGAACAAGGGATTCATCAACCAGTACCTTGGAGATGCCATCATGGCCCTGTTTCCTGCCTCTCCTGAAGATGGCCTCAAAGCCTCCATTGCGATCCACAAGGCGATCCAGAAATACAATAAAGAGAGGATTAAAAAAGGCCGTCAGCCGATCAGGGTGGGTATAGGCCTGCATACCGGGCCGCTGATCATGGGCATCATTGGCGATGATAAACGAATGGATGCCGCGATCATTTCCGATACGGTAAATACTGCCTCACGCATAGAAAGTCTTTCCAAGTATTTCCAGTCCAGGGTATTGCTGAGTGAAGCCAGCGTGGAAAGACTCCCTGACCAGGCCTTGTTTAATTTCCGTTATCTTGGAAAAGTGAGGGTAAAAGGAAAAAACAATACACTCAGGATCTATGAATGTTTCGATGGGGATGAACCTGAAATGATCCGGAACAAACTGGCCACGAACGGAATATTTGAACAGGGCATGAACGCCTATATCGAAAAAAGGTTTGCTGAAGCTTCCCTCGCCTTTCAGGATGTGATCAACCGCAATCCGGAAGATCAGGTGGCCAGACTGTTTCTTCAGAAATCGGGTCAATACATTGCAGCAGGCGTACCCGATGACTGGGAAGGTGTGGAAATTATGGTCAATAAATAATCCTTTCTGGATCATCGGTCTTCCGGGACCATCAGTAGGTTCCCCTTTCTGATCCTGTTCCAGTCTATTTTATCTTCGTAGGATTTCATCGGGGCGGTTCTGGCATTTTCATCAAGCGGATTTCCGGTAATCTGGGAAACAGCCCTTGCCATCATGGGATCGGTGAGGTCGCCAAATGGTTTAGCTTCAAGGAGATTATCGGGAACATAATAATCAGGATCCACACCATTTACAAAATCCGAGAACCCATTGGCATTGGCATATTTTAAAACGACAGGCACAATGGCCCAGTTATGCCTGGGCGGGTCATTCTCGTCAAAAAGAACAAAGGAACCATAAAATTTTCCGAAAGTAGGCTCGCCGATGGATACTACCTGCATATAGGGTTCCAGCCCCACAAGCAGGAGTTCACTGGCCGAAGCGGTATGTGAAGAGGTTAGTATGATCACCTGCTCCAGGTCAAGATGATATCCCGCTTCTTCAAAACGGATGTTCAGATGGTCTGAATTTTCACCTTCACTATGATGATAATAGTTTTCAAGGAAATCATTATAATCGAAACGTATGAACACATCCCTGTTCTGAATATTGACTTCCGGAGCCAGGAGTGAGCCAAAATATTTTGCAGCACCCACATCACCGCCCCGGTTATACCTTAGGTCAATGATCAGTTCTGTAATCCCTTCCATTTTCATCCCATCGATCACCTGACCCAGGTCTTCAAGTTTGGAATCATCATTTCCGGAAATAAAGTCCACATAGACAAGGTATCCTATCCTGTGTGCGTCGGCCTCAAAAACCTCTGAATAAACCACCGGCTCAACTTCGAGGGTGTTTGTTACGATGAATATTTCGTTATCCGTTTCATAAATACCACTGCCATTGTACTCGCCAAGTGAAAGGGTATATTCGGTTTTATCATAGAGGTCAAGATAATTATCCTCTGTAAGGTCCTGCCCATCGATCTTCAGAATGATATCCCCGCGCTTTAATCCTGCAACTTCGGCATTGGAACCGGGATATACATATTCGACCACGATGAAAATATTTCTGGAATTACTGAAAACACCGAAAGCAGGAGAAAAACCGAGGGCCAGGATCTCCCCATCCAGCTCTCCCCGTAAGGTTTCAGCATCATCGGATATCCAGGAAAATCCATCATCCTCATACAGCAGGGAATTGAAATAGGATTTATGGTCAGGATCTGACCGGTCGGTATCCACCAGGAGATCTTCCCAGTAATAATAGGTATTCATCTTTTCCCAGATCCACTCATTGACATCTGCCTCCTTTGTATCATCATCTGCCGGAAATGGATCATCATGACGGTAACAGCCATTCAGCAATATGAAAAGAAATAGAAAGAGAAGAAGTTTTTTATTACCTGCTGTAATCATGTACGTTAACTGATTATAACATGACCTGTTCCAGGGAATCAGGTTCCGTTCTGTTATAACGAAATAAAAATGATTTTGATTTATAATGAATCCAAATCATCTACTCAAAGTTCGTTGTACAACAATCCGGATAATCCCCCTGGATACTTTTGTGTGCCTGTGATCCAGCGAAAAGTTTATACCGGTTGATATTGAATTTGATTGACTAGCCACCTGGTGCGCGGTAACCAATTGATTTTTTGGCAGCTTTATCGATTTCTTCCGGAGTGATCAATACGGTCAGGTAAATTTTCACGGCTCCGGTGGCTTTAATCCCCATGCTGATGGCGGTTGCAGTGGCAGCATCAGGTACATCAACAATGGCGACCACATCCGATTCCCCGAAAGAATAATAAAAGAATTCCAGACTACCACCCAGTTTCTCAACCATGTCCTTTACCATTAATTGACGGCTTGTTCCCCCTTCTTTCAGAAGTCCCCGGGTACCCTCCGAAGTATACGAGGCATTTACTAGATATTTTGACATTGGTAACCCCCTCCTATGAGGTGTGCTAAAGTTTAACCTGCAAGAAAATGAATTTTAACTTAATATTTTTATTTCTGAAGATAATTCTGTACTTATTTTCCTCTGCATGAAATTGGGGATGGAAAAATTCTTTTTCATTGAGTATCCTTTTGATGTCAGTTATAGTATTATACGTACAATTTGGAACTGTTAAATCCGCCAATAAGGTCATTAAATGGTATTTATTAGACACTTTTGTTCGTGGTCTGACGACGGGGGCTGATCAGACGACGGGGGTTGATCAGACCAGGGAGCGTGGTCTGACGACGGGGCACGGGAAGTGATTTTATGATGCTATACTTGATATCAATGGAACATTCTATTACATTATGGATCATTAACCTTTTTCGATTGCATCATGAAAATTAATCCCAAACATTCTGGCCATCTGATCCAGCATGGATCACAGAAATTTTTACGGGATGCTGTCATCCACACATTCAGATCCGCACTGATGGTTGTACTTTTTATTTCCTGTATGGAAAAACCTTCCGGTGGACCACCGGATAAACCGTATCATCAGACCGCCCTGGATAACTATATCCAGGCTCCTGATCCATCCTTTCATGCAGAGATCATGCATCAGGCAATAAAAAAGGGATATACTTTGTATGTTTTGAAAATGATATCGCAACAATGGCTCACGACGGGCGAAGTGGATAACCCGGAATGGTGGCACTGGTTAAAAGTGGTGGTCCCTGATACCATCAAACACAACACCGCTTTGATGTGGATCGGAGGAGGAAGCAGGGATGATGAGCTTCCCCAGGAAGCAGGTTCAATCCTCACACAGACCGCCCTGCTTACCCATTCCGTAACCGCTGAAATCCATAACATACCGAATCAGCCCATCACTTTCAGGAATGATACGCTCACCGGCCGGTATGAAGATGAACTCATTGCCTTCGGATGGAGAAAATTTCTGGAAGGGGGGGCAGAAGAAGATGATGCCATCTGGCTGGCCCGCCTGCCCATGACAAAAGCAGTGGTCCGGGCCATGGATGCGGTTGAGGAACTTGTTGCCAGTGAAGTAAACCAGACAATTGAACATTATGTGGTCACCGGTGCCTCAAAACGGGGATGGACAACATGGACAACAGCCGCCGTTGATGATCGCGTGGTCGCCATCATTCCTATGGTGATCGACCTGCTGAATGTGGTACCTTCTTTTGAACATCATTGGAGGAATTATGGATTCTGGGCTCCGGCAGTCGGTAATTACGTGAGTGAAGGTATCATGGACTGGATGGAATCGGAAGAATTTTCACATTTACTGGACATTACCGAACCCTACTCCTATATCGACCGGTTTGATACCCCTAAATTAATGATCAACGCTGCCGGCGATCAATTCTTTCAACCTGACAGTTGGCAGTTTTACTGGGATGATCTTGTGGGCGAAAAACATATCCGTTATGTACCCAATACGGGTCATTCCCTCCGCGGAACGGATGCACTGGAAACATTGATCGCCTTTTATCATTCGGTGCTTCAAAACAATAACCGCCCTGATTATCATTGGGAAATCAGGGGCCAGGAGATTTATGTTCAGACTGATCCCGGAAACAGCCCGTCCGCAGTCAAATTATGGTATGCGGTGAACAAGGAATCCAGGGATTTCAGGATTGATCAGGCGGGTGAGATATGGAAGGACAGCATACTGTCCATCAATCCGGAGGGCATTTACCGGATAAATATTTCTGCGCCTTCAAAAGGCTGGAAAGGATATTTTGTGGAACTTACCTATCCCGGTAAAATTCCATTTAAAGTGACAACAGGGATAACCGTTTTGCCGAAGATCTATCCGTTTGATCCTTTTATGAGTGAAAATCCGAAAGGCAACCGGGCTTTGCCCTGATATTTATAAAATGATATGCCTGATCCTGGAACTTTTCTTCAAATTACCTTATCAGGGAACAGTCCCGCAGGATTTATTTATTTTTTATTCAGGCAAAAATACGTAGGTTGAAAAATATTTTGTCACCAATGATACGACTGGATCATAACTTCATCTATATTAATTCCTAATGCCTGATAAAAACAAGCCTGATAAAATATCCCGCCGCCGGTTTATTGATGCAGGGATAGCCGGAAGCATGTTCCTGGGCACATCTGCCCCGATACTTTCTGCACTGGCCGTCCAGGGATGCCAGCCGGCAACCGGCGTCACATTTGGTGCATGTTATCATGACTGCCCGGATACCTGCAGCTGGAAGGTAACCACGGAGGCAGGAAAGGTAACCGGTTTTGAAGCGGTGACTGACCATCCCTATACCCGGGGGAAATTATGCGGCAAAATGGATAAATTCCCCTGGGATGTCACCTATCATCCGGACAGGATCCTGTACCCTTTAAAACGTACCGGGGAAAAAGGGGAAGGCAAATTTGAACCCGTGAACTGGGATCAGGCCCTGACCGAAATCTCTGACCGGTTGAAGGTGATCCTGGCGAAAGAGGGTCCGGCGGCTGTCCTTCCTTACAGTTATGCCGGTACGGAAGGAGTCGTCCACATGAATTGTATCAGCGGTAGGTTTTTTGCCCGGCTTGGCGCTTCCAGGCTGGACCGTCATATTTGCGGTGATACGGCTGTGACCGGAGTTTCCGGGGTGATTGGGATGGGAACCCCTATGGTACCTGAGGATATTCAGCACAGCCGGTATATCATTTTATGGGGAACAAATACGATCAATACCAATCAGCATCTCTGGCCTTTTGTTGAGGAAGCAAGGTCAAATGGAGCCAGGCTCGTGGTGATCGATCCATTAAAAACCGGAACTGCCGCGAAATCAGACTGGCATCTCCGGCCGGTTCCCGGAACAGATGCAGCCCTTGCGCTGGGCATGATGCATATCATTATTCGTGAGGATCTGTATGACCGTGAATATGTGGAAAATTATACGGTTGGTTTTGGGAAACTTAAAGAACATGTCCTGAAATTCCCCCCGGAAAAAGTGGCTGAAATCACCGGCCTTGATCCGGAGGAAATTGTTGTTCTTGCCAGGGAATATGCTGCCACCCGGCCTTCCTGCATCCGTACAATGATCGGGATGGAACATCATGCTAACGGTGCTTCTACTTTTCGTGCAATTGCCGGGCTGCCCGGGCTGACCGGAGCCTGGCGTCACCAGGGAGGAGGCATGCTGAACCTTACCTTCAGCCTTTTCGGTGAAGCCCTCAATTATGAAGATTATGATATCACCAGTAAAATAGAAGATCCGTCCATTCGATCATTCAACATGGTTCAGATCGGTAAGGCCCTCACGCAGCCTGACCTGATCCCGCCCATCCGTGCACTGATCGTTTATAACAGCAATCCAGCTGTCATTGCCCCGAACCAGAACCTTGTGAAAAAAGGATTAGCGCGGGAAGACCTCCTTACGGTGGTCCTTGAACACTTCATGACGGATACGGCCAGATATGCCGATTATATTTTCCCGGCCACAACCCAACTGGAACACTGGGACCTTCAGACTTCATGGGGACAGACATATATTTCCCTTAATCAGCCGGCGATAGCACCTATGGGAGAAGCTAAATCGAATGCTGAGTTTTTCCGTTTGCTTTCAGCTGAATTGGGTCTTGTGGAGGATTATCTCTATGAATCAGACCTGAATATCATCAGAAAGTTTCTTAAAAGCAGCCATCCTTACATGAAGGATATATCATTCAGCAAGCTGAAAAAAAATGGATGGGCTAAACTGAATTTACCCGATCCATATGTCCCGTATGCGCAGGGAAATTTCCCGACCTCATCCGGTAAATGTGAATTTTACAGTGAATCACTGGCCGCTGCAGGAATTTCAGGATTACCGGATTATTTACCGATCCTATCGCCACAACAGGATCAATCTGAAGAAAATTCCCGATTTCCCTTGTTCCTGATAAGCCCGAAATCTGCGGCATATTTCCTTAATTCCTCCCATGCAAATCAGGAGCGTCACCTGGCTGTCGAAAAAGAGCCTTTTCTGGATATAAATCCGGTTGATGCGGAAAAGCGCGAGATCAGGGACGGCGATATGGTAAAAGTATCCAATAAATCCGGAAGGGTGATGCTGAGGGTTCGTGTAACAGAAAATATCCGGAGCGGGGTCGTATCTATCCCCCATGGTTGGTGGCCTTCCAGGATGGAAGGAGGGTCATCGGCCAATGCACTTACTCCTGACGGACTCACGGATCAGGGTGGTGGATCAAATTTTCATGATGCAAGGGTTGAGGTGGAAAGGATTATCATCTGAATGGGTGAAAGGCAGGATATTTAACCCAAAAAATTCATAAATTTTTCCTGCCTGCCGGCCTGCCAGACGGCTTTGCTCCGCTGAAGCTATGCGAGAAGGATGCAGGCAGGCGCCCGGAGGGCCGTCCCGATAACATCTGGACGAGGGTTAACCCCGTCACGTATTTAATTGAATAT
>JAGTVG010000263.1 GCA_018224645.1 Cyclobacteriaceae bacterium | reverse complement strand
GATATCCAGGGACAGGAAAGCGATCAGTTGGAGACTGGTGTTCATCGGTGTCCTGATCCAGATCACCTTCGGGCTCCTGATCACCAAGGTACCCGTCGTAGAGGTTATCTTCAGCTGGATCAGCAGGGGATTCGTCAAATTATTAAGCTTTTCAAACGATGGGGCTGCATTTTTGTTCGATGGACTTGCCACCAATGAGTTCGGATATATTTTCGCATTCCGCGTACTTCCTACCGTAATCTTTTTTGCTTCTATTTCAACTGGTCTCTATTACCTGGGCATCCTGCAGAAAATTGTCAGGGCTATTGCCTGGATCATGGTACGGACCATGCGGTTGTCAGGTGCAGAAAGCCTTTCGGTTGCCGGGAATATCTTTCTGGGTCAGACCGAAGCTCCCCTGCTTGTAAAACCCTTTATTGCCAAAATGACCACCTCGGAACTGATGTGTCTGATGACAGGGGGTATGGCTACTATCGCGGGCGGTGTACTTGCCGGATATGTTACATTTTTAGGCGGGGACGATCCTGCAGAACAGGCCAGATTTGCAGCCTATCTTTTAAGCGCCTCAATTATGAATGCTCCCGCTGCCATCGTGATGTCAAAGATCCTGATCCCGGAAAGGGAGTTTGATAAAATTGATTCCAATTTAACCGTTTCCGGGGAACAGATGGGGGTGAACCTGATAGATGCATTATCCAGGGGTGCTTCGGAAGGTTTGAAACTGGCCCTTAATATCGGTGCCATGCTGCTGGCCTTCATCGCGATCATCTTTTTCCTGAATTTTGTGCTCCGTAATATGATCGGGGATTGGACTGGCCTGAATTCAATCATTATAAGTTCAACCGACGGAAAGTTTGATGGTCTCTCTCTTGAATATTTGCTGGGCCAGTTATTCCGGATATTTGCTTTTGCCATTGGCACTGATTGGCAGGATTCCCTGCAGGTTGGGAGTCTTATCGGCCAAAAAACCGTGATCAATGAATTTGTTGCCTATGAAAGTTTAAGCAATGTCATGGAGCAGGATCTGATCAGTAAAAAATCGGTGATTATTGCAACCTATGCACTTTGCGGATTTTCTAACTTCAGCAGTATAGCCATCCAGGTCGGAGGGATTGGCGGCATTGCACCAAACAGGCAGGGAGATCTTTCAAGACTGGGCATCAAAGCCCTGATCGCAGCTACCCTGGCAACCATGATGACAGCGACCATTGCCGGGGCCATCATGACCTGAACCATGATTTTATCCGGCAGTTTATATATTTTTGTCATAAAATTTCTCTTGTGAGGGCAGCATATCAACATACGCATCTTTATCCGGCTGGGATAATTTTGTTATATATGATATTTTTACACATGGGATGTTCATCAAAATATACCGATACGGATGAAGAAATGATGGGTTATGCCTATTTCCCGCTGGAACCGGGAAATTACAGGATCTTCGAAGTGGTGGATATCCGTTATACAATTCAAAATCAGAAGGATACTTCCATCTATTACATAAAGCAAACGGTCATGGATTCATCTGTTGACCAGGCCGGAGAAATCGCCTGGTATATTTATGTCTATAAAAGCGAAAATCCTTCCCCGTCATGGGAGGAGGAAACGATCAGGGTTCAGCAGGTTAAAAAATCCCGTACAAACCTTGTTTTGTATGAGGATAATGTACCCTTTGTAAAACTTACTTTCCCGGTCAAATCCGGATTAACCTGGGATGGCAATGTTTTCAACACCTCTGATCCACAGTTTTATTATTATGCGGACCAAGATCTTCCGGAGGGTCTGCCGGAACTTGAAGCCGGACAGCTCATCCGGGTCGTACAAAATGAATACGACGATCAGATCCTTCAAAAGGATATCCGTTATGAAATATATGCGGAACATATAGGCCTGGTTTATAAGGAAATAAGATCGCTGGAATATTGCCGGGAGCCTTCCTGCCTGGGTGAAGAGGAAGTTATCACAGGGAGAGAATTATTTCAGTCCATGATTGAATATGGTAATGAATAGAAAATATTTATCCATATGTATGCTTATGCTGATTTCACAGGGAACGTGGAGCCAGGTGAACCGTTATATGGTTTTTTACGCGGATAAGGAAAATTCACCCTATTCGGTTTCACAACCCGCGGAATTCCTGTCGCAGCGGGCGATCGAGCGCCGGGAACGTTTCTCAATCCCTGTCACGGTTCAGGATCTTCCTGTCAATGAAAGTTATGTCGGCGGGGTTTCAGACCAGGGGATCGACGTATTCTATCAGTCCCGATGGTTAAATGCCGTACTTGTTCAGATGGATGTTTCCCTGCTGCCGGCGGTAGAGGCATTGACTTATGTACGGAAAGTGGAATTTGTCGCTCCGGGAGAAAGACTTTTGAAAATGTCATCCCAAAAAACCGGCCGGAATTCCGGGGATACGGCTGCCCGCAAGAATAACCTGATCAATGAAATCCAGAACAATATGCTAGGGGTTGATCTCATGCACCAGGATGGGTTTACCGGGAAGAATGTCATGATCGGCGTATTCGATGCCGGGTTTGCCGGGGTAAATCAGAGTGTATATTTTAATCATCTCTATGATGATAATAAACTTATAGCCGTGAGGGATTTCATCAGGAATTCAGGTGATGTATATCAATACGATGATCATGGTACGGGTGTGCTTTCCACCATATCCGGTTATGAGGAATCGGTTTATGAAGGAATCGCCTTTGATGCGGATATCCTCCTCTGCGTTACCGAGGATGTGCCTTCGGAATATATCATAGAAGAATATAACTGGCTTTTTGCTGCGGAATTTGCTGACAGTACAGGCGTCGATATCATCAATACCTCGTTGGGATACAATACCTTCGACGATATTTCCATGAATTATGATTATGATGATCTGAATGGCGACAGGGCAATCATTACCCAGGCCACCGATATGGCAGCTTCAAGGGGGATTCTCTGTGTTGTGAGCGTGGGAAATGAAGGGAACAACAGCTGGAAAAAACTTGTGGCGCCGGCCGATGCAGATTCGGCACTGTCAGTGGGGGCGGTTACCACGGATCTTCAGTATCTCGGTTTCAGTTCTACCGGACCAACTGCGGATGACCGGATAAAACCCGATGTGGCGGCACTTGGCCAGGGAACAAAAATCATACAGTATAACGGGGAAATTTCAACTGGCAGCGGAACCTCTTTTGCCTCGCCCCTGATCGCCGGACTGGCAGCAGGGTTATGGGAAGCTTATCCGGAACTGAACAACATGGAAATGATCGACCTGATCAGAAACGGCGGTTCCCAGTTTCTTCAGCCCGATACCCTGATTGGATATGGGATTCCGGATTATGGAAGGATACGGTCATTTATAACAGCGCTTGATGAAAAATCGCTTTCCCCGGAATTCCGCATTTACCCCAATCCGGTGGATAATAAAAAACTGATCGTCGAATTTTTTGGCGATTTTCTGAAGGAAAGTATCCTGATCGATATCATCGATATAAAAGGATCAAAAGTTTATGAATTAAACACACGGTTTGCTTCACAAAACAGGAAAATCGAGCTGGATCTGAGCAGCATCCGGAAGGGAGTTTATGTGATGGACCTGTTATACGGGACATATTTCTTAAACACCAAACTTATCATCCCATAATCATGTCATTGATTGCACCATCCATACTGAATGCTGATTTCCTGCACCTGCAGGAACAGATAGAGACCATTAATAAGAGTGAAGCGGATTGGGTGCACCTCGACATTATGGATGGGGTTTTTGTTCCCAATATTTCATTTGGAATCCCGATCGTCCAGGCAATTCATAAAATATCAGAAAAACCACTGGATGTGCATCTGATGATCGTACAGCCTGAAAAATATATTGGTCATTTTACCGATGCCGGTGCATATAATATCACGGTTCACTATGAAGCATGCACTCATCTGCATAGTATCATTCATCAAATCCGGGACCTGGGCGTAAAGGCCGGGGTAGCTTTGAACCCGCATACTGATGTGAATCTGCTGAAGCCGGTTTTACGGGATCTTGATATGGTTCTGATCATGACGGTGAATCCCGGTTTCGGGGGACAGCAGTTCATTGATTATTCATATGAAAAGATCAGGGAACTGAGAAAACTATCAGCGGTATACAATCCGGATCTTCTGATCCAGGTTGACGGAGGGATAACCCTTGAAAACATTCAGGCACTTAAAAGAACCGGTGTTGATGTGTTTGTGGCCGGAACTTTTATTTTCAGGTCGAATGATCCCGTTCATACCATCAGAGAATTGAAAGGAAAGATCTGACTTGAATTTCCTCCGGATAATACGGTTAACCCATTTTTTTTTAACCAGCCTGGTGATTTTATCTCTCGTTAATCCTTCGGGGGCTCAGCATGGCACATTAAGCGGCTATATCAGGGATTCAACAGGTACTGCAATTCCAATGGTCACCATAAATATTCCACGGTTAAATACTGGGGTCACTTCCGATAGTCTCGGCTTTTACCGGATTTCACTTCCGCCGGATTCTTCATGGATCATTCATTTTTCACATGTTAATTTCCGGGAAATACAGGAGGATATCAGATTATCTGCCAGCGAGCAGAAAAGGATGGACATCGTAATGAAGCAGAAAACAAGGCTTCTGGAACAGGTAGAAATTACCTCAGGCAGGGAGGAGGTGATAAGACAACAGGCCAGTGTTAGTTTTCTCGAGCCTAAAAATGTTGAGGTTCTGCCTGCTCCTTTCAGCGATATCGGGAAACTGCTCGCTACGTTACCTGGGGTGGTGAGTAACAATGAACTTTCAAGTACCTATTCGGTCAGGGGGGGTAGTTATGAAGAAAATCTGATTTATGTCAACGAAATACCCATTTACCGGCCTTTCCTGATCCGGGCGGGCGAACAGGAAGGCATGAGTTTTGTAAATACCGATCTGGCCTCATCGGTCGAATTTTCATCCGGAGGATGGGAACCAAAATTTGGAGATAAATTATCATCCAGCCTGAACGTAACCTATAAACGGCCTCAATCGTGGAAAGGATCTGCCATGCTGAGCCTGCTTGGCGGCAGTATGCATATTGAAGGGGTAAACAAAAAAAAGAACCTCTCCCTGCTGGCAGGTTTTCGTCAGAAAAGAACCGAATATATATTGAATACACTTGAAACCGAGGGCGAATATTTCCCGAGATTTACCGATTTCCAGGGGTATCTGAACGCCGGCCTTGGCAAACCGGATGAAGACGGTAATTACCGGACCGATCTGGGAATTTTATTCAGCTTTGCCAATAACAGGTACCAGGTGATTCCGGAAAGCAGGGAAACAACTTTCGGGACATTTGATCAACCATTGAATCTTTTTGTTGCCTTTATTGGACAGGAAATATTGAATTATCATACTTTTCAGGGGGGTATTAAACTTACCCACCGTTT
>JAGTVG010000262.1 GCA_018224645.1 Cyclobacteriaceae bacterium | reverse complement strand
CTTAACGAATACGATAAATTACCTGATTTTCTTACCAAAAATCTATCAATATGAATGACAAGATCATAAAGGAAAAGATCCTGGAACTTGAACAAGAAGCATTGGAACAGTGGTCTGAAGGAAACGTGCGGGGTTATTTACTGCATGCGGCAGACGACATAACCTATATGGATGATATTGGGGCACAAAATCGAATTGAGGGAATAAAGCCATTGCAGGATTATGCCCTAAAACTCGAAGGTCAGATCCCCAAGCATAACTATGAGGTGGTAAATCCGAAGGTCCAGGTATATGGCGAATCCGCTATCCTGTCAATGAAATATCATCCATTCTCTCCGGAAGGAAATTCATTGACCCAATGGAAGGCAACTACGGTATACAGGCTTTCGGGAGGGAAGTGGAAAATGGTGCATGCACACTGGTCCATGAACAAGGAGGCCTGAAACAGTATTTATCCTGCATTTCCAATCCACGTTCCCGGGATAACTCAAGGCGTAAGTGCCTTCAATTAAGGATATCCGCTGTCATATTCATGCCATCATTCCGGGTGATGGCATGAATATGTCGAACTTCACGCGGTTCACCTTTTCCAGGATTCGGTAAACCAACGGTTGTGATTTGCCTGGCAGCCGGGAATACCCCGCTACCTGCTTTCAGCCTATGGCTATCCTTTTGAAATTTTTAACCGTCAATCCCTGTTTCACATTATCCAGGTATTTACCGACTGTGATGGAATTATCCTTCACGAACTGCTGGTTCAGCAGGGTATATTCCTTGTAGAATTTATTGAGTTTTCCGAGGGCAATCTTTTCAAGCATTTCTTCCGGTTTTCCTTCCTCCCTGGCCTGTTCCCTGCCTATCTCAATTTCTTTATCCACCACTTCCTTTGGAACATCGTCCTTATCAACAGCTACCGGACTCATTGCCGCGATCTGCATGGCTACATCCTTGCCGGCATTAACAACATCCTTTCCATCAGTCCCTTTCAGTGATACAAGCACACCGAGTTTATTATTGGCATGGATATAGGAAACCACAGTTTCCCCTTCCATGGTCTCATAGGCTGAAATCTCAATTTTTTCTCCGATTTTGCCCATCAATTCGACAATCTTCTCGTTAACAGTCAGCTGATCCGCCTTCATTTGCAGAAGCTCGTCAACACTGGAAGGGTTATTTTTTGCGGCTGTCTGTACGATCAGTTCCCCTAGTTTCCGGAATTCATCGTTCTTGGCCACAAAATCTGTTTCACAGTTCAGGGCGATCAATACACTCCGGGTATCATTCCCGTTATTCTTAATAAATATGGATCCCTCGGATACTTCCTTGTCTGCCCTCGATGTAGAGATTTTCTGACCTTTTTTCCTCAGTATCTCGATCGCTTTTTCAAAATCACCGTTCGCTTCGGTGAGGGCTTTTTTACAGTCCATCATGCCGGCTCCGGTCATTTTCCTGAGTTTATTTACATCTTGTGCTGAAATTGCCATTTTCTAATATTTTTATTTTAAAATTTATCCAAAAAAAATTGAACACTGACTTCCCCTTCAATGTTCAATCTGTTCGTATATCTGTATTTCAAGTTAACTTACTCGTCAGAGGAATCAGCTTCCACTTTTTCCTTGATTTCTTCATTGGAATCCAATTCGCCGGCTTCATCCATCTCCCGCTTGGTGTCTTCCTCTTCCTTCATTTTCTGATCCTCCTTATCTTTTCTCCTTTCCATCAATCCTTCTTCCACGGCCCTGGAGATCTGTTTGACAATGATGTCAATGGATTTGAAGGCATCATCATTCCCCGGAATCGGGAAATGAGCCACATTGGGATCAGAATTTGTATCAACAATGGCAAAAATCGGAATATTTAGCTTATGGGCTTCCTTTACTGCAATATGTTCTTTTTTAACATCCACGATAAAAATGGCCGCGGGCAATCTGGTCAGCTCGGCGATTCCACCCAAAACCTTCTCAAGTTTTTCTTTTTCCCTGCCGACCATCAACCTTTCCCTTTTTGCCAGGTTCAGGTAGGATTCGTCCTTCATCAGTTTTTCGATGGAGGAAAGTTTTTTCAGTGATTTCCTGATTGTGCTAAAATTGGTCAGCATGCCGCCGAGCCACCTTTCAGTGACAAAGGGCATCTTAAGCCGCACGGCTTCACCTTCGACAATCCCTTTTGCCTGTTTTTTGGTAGCGACGAATAATACTTTACGTCCGCTTCTCACCACACTTTTGATTGCGTTTGATGCTTCATCAAGACAAGCCAGGGTTTTATTCAAATCAATGATATGAATTCCGTTTCGCTCCATGAAAATATATGGAGCCATCTTCGGATCCCACTTTCTTGTTAAATGCCCGAAATGGACACCAGCATCAAGTAGATCTTTATAAGTTACGTTTGCCATTAAAATATTTTAATTATAGAAATTTTTATCGTTTACTGAACTGGAATCTTCTCCTGGCTTTCCGTTTGCCATATTTTTTCCTTTCCACCATACGCGGATCCCTGGTAAGAAAACCTTCCTTTTTCAGGGCTGGTTTGTATTCCACATTTATATCAATCAAAGCCCTGGATAAAGCAAGCCGGATGGCTTCCGCCTGACCTTTAAATCCACCACCGCGGACATTACATTTGATCTCATAGCCGCCATCAAATCCGATGGCACCAATGGGCTGCTTTACGATGGTTTCAAGAATATCGGATTTGAAATAATCCTTCAAAGGTACTCCATTGATGATAAAATCATCCTTCCCCGGGATCAGGTGAATCCTGGCAACACTTGTTTTTCTTCTTCCTACTGCATTAATTATATCCATGAAATATGATTGAGTTAGAACTGTAATTCTTTCGGGTTTTGTGCCTCATGACCATGTTCAACACCGGCATAAACATGAAGGTTTTTGAAGACCTGCCTGCCCAAACTGTTTTTGGGGAGCATGCCCTTCACCGCCTTTTCGAACATACGGGTAGGATCCTTCTGCATCATCTGCCTGGGACTCAGCAATTTCTGCCCTCCCGGATAGCCGGAATGGCTGATGTATACTTTGCTGTTCCATTTATCCCCCGTCAGGCGGACTTTGGATGCATTGATTACGACCACATGGTCCCCGCAGTCTACATTGGGAGTAAAGGAGGGTTTATGCTTCCCCCTGATCAATCTGGCGACTTCACTGGCAATCCGGCCTAGCGTTTTTGCTTCAGCATCCACGACATACCAGTTTTTCTGTATGCCCTCTTTTTTTACTGAAACGGTTTTATAACTTAACGTATTCAATTTTCCTTTAATTTGGTATTATTAATCATTAGGGTTATCCCAAAAGAGGCACAAAAATAGGTGTTATTCGAAAGAAATACAATACTTCGCTGATTATTTATCGGATTTCAGGTGTTTTTCTCAAGCTGCTTCAATAAAATTTCAAAATCATCCGGATATGGCGCTTCTATGGTCTTTTCATGATGATCCATCAACGGGAATGACAATGACTGTGCATGAAGGGCCAGCCGTTTCATCAATGGTCTTTCTTCCTCATATTTTCCAAGCCTGTAATTCCTTTTAACGGAGGATAAATAGAAGGGTTCCCCGCCATAGGCCAGGTCGCCGGTTATGGGTGCCTTTAAATAAAACAAATGAACGCGTATCTGGTGCATCCTGCCTGTTACCGGCTTGCATTGGACGAGTGTATGTTTGCGGAAAGCCCTGAGTGACCTGAAAATGGTGAGTGATTTTTTTCCGCTTTTATGGTCGATCCTTGCGTCTGTTCCCTTAATGACCAAAATGGGGGCATTTACTTCGACATCCTGAAGTTCATGGATACCATTGACGATGGCATGATATATTTTCCTTACACGGCGTTTTTCAAAATGAATGGCCATAGCCCGGTAAGCTTCCTGATTTTTTGCCAATATAAGCGCACCTGAAGTTTCTTTATCCAGCCGGTGACATAATTGTGCTTCAGGGTGATACCTCCTGGCCAGCCTGAGCAGGTTTACAGGATCCTGCCTATCTTCCAGGGAGGATAAAAAGGGTGGTTTGTTGACAACGATATAATCCTCATTTTCAAAGAGGATCAGGGTTTCGAAAGCGGGTGTTTTATTTTTCATTCAAAATCTTTCCCGGCTAATCAATGACTGGCATTCGTTCGGGATGTTTATATAGATCGTAAACCATGGAGAGTTGACTGGTTGTATTCCGTTCTGTTGACAAGGAAGGCAATTGATCTAGGCTGAAAAAACCTGCTTCAATGGTTTCCATGCCTGCTGCCAGAACTCCCCCATTTTCCTGGCATAAAATAAACATTTTATATACATGAAGCGGACTTGGCGGATGATTATGCAATTTTTTATCCAGAACGGCCAGCAACCGTACAGGTTTTACCTCCAATCCTGATTCCTCCCGGACTTCCTTGGCCACCACCTCGAAGGGTGTCAGGCCGATGTCCGCCCAGCCTCCGGGTAATGCCCACCGGTTATCCAGTTTTTCGCGAACAAGGAGAATTTTATCATCCCTCATAACCACTCCCCTCACGTCCACTTTGGGCGTAGGATAACCTTTCTCCCGTGCGAAAAGGTCATAGATCTTTTCCACCGGCGTTTCAGTATGCTGATGAAAGATCGTATGGCTGATCTCCCTGATTTCTTCATACCGTTCCCTGTCATAATCATTCTGCGTGAAAGTGAGTCCGGTTTGTGCTATTGCTTCCAGGCGTTTTGCTATTTCAAGCCAGCTAAATTCCTTGGTCATAAATATTTCTCCCTGATAATGGACACATGATGCCTGGTATGCCCAGCCAGAATGTATCCGATGGATTCCGGGGTGAATTCCAGTCCCATCGCCCTGCCGGTCCTTTTAAATGCTTCCACCGGAACCGTTTTATAAAACAAAATGGTCGATCTGCGTAAAATATCCCAGCCCTGGAAAATTGTATCCCAGTGAATCTGATCGATCCTGATCTGATCGATATAGATGTCCTGATCAAATCCTGCAAGATCGGCTCTGTCATTCCTTGAGAACCGGTGGGCACGGTAAATAAATATCCTTTCCACATCAATCATATGTACCAGGATCTGCTTTATAGTCCATTTTCCCGGCCGGTACGAAAAATCCCGTTTTGATTCCGGAACATTCATTAAAAAATCACACGTTTCCCGGTGATCCTTTTCAAGCAATTTCAGCAAATCCTCATCCTTCACCCAGGTAAGGTATTTCTGATAATATGGCGGTATATATTCTCTCTGGATCAAATATTTTAATTATTTCTGGCCATCAGCGCCACTTCATCGGCGATCTGGCGGTTATAGTCAAATGTTAAACGCTGGTATGAGACCAGATCGATGATTGTTCCGATAAAACATAGCCCCAGCGTTAAAATATACAGAAGGCCCATGCCAATGTGATTAATGAGGAATCGCTGGATACCTGCGAATCCGAAAAATCCAAGGATCGTGGTGATGAGGATCAACTGGGGATCCCTTCGCCGCGCCCTGTAAATATTGGCGAATAATTGTGCTTCATCATTTCCCATTTCCTTGATCAGTTCCTGAACATAGGACATTTCCTGGCCCTGTAATTCCGGTAAAAGTTTCAATACGTTTGCCATGATACGGTTTATTTAAAAATATATCCCAGATAAAAAATTTCATCAGTCGGAAGATCCGGTACAACAAAACCCCAAGTGCAAAAAATCCAAGCGGATGAGTTTGCCATGACAGGTAAAACTCACCATGCAAAATCGATGAAACTGCCCTTCCCAGGCCGCATCCCGGGCAAAATTCAAATCCAATACCTTTTAACAGGCAAATTGATATATGCTGATCCTCCGAGGGATGATAAAGGGCCAGCAGGATCAATCCGGAAATCCAGGTAAAAGCTTCAATGGGTGCATGATAGTAGACCTGGGAAAACCTGTTTTTGACCTTAACTTTCGACAACTGACAATAATTTATTAAAAATAGAAAAATATTACACAACAAAAAACAAGTTCCGGCTTTTAAGGATTCCGGATATGGCCCTTTCCGCGTACGATCCATTTATAGCTTGTAAGCTCCCTGAGTGCCATTGGACCCCGGGCATGTAACTTCTGCGTACTGATCCCGATCTCAGCGCCCATCCCGAACTGGGCACCATCTGTAAATGCCGTCGAAGTATTGGAATAAACTACAGCGGCGTCCACCTCATTGAAAAACCGCAGGATGGAATCCTCATTTTCCGAGATGATAGCCTCACTATGCCGGGAGCTGTATTTTGCGATATGATCCAGCGCATCGGATAACGACGGTACCGATTTCACGGACATTTTCTTTGAGAGGAATTCGGTGCCGAAATGCTCTGTTTTCGCAGGAAAAAGACAATCAGAAGGATAATTCCCTTTCAAAACATTCATCGCTCCTTCATCCGCATAAATTTCCACTGCATGTTCGGCCAGATCCCTGACCAGCACAGGCAGGTCAGCCAGCCTTTTTTCATGAATGATCAGGCAATCAAGGGCGTTACACACGCTCACCCTCCTGAGTTTGGCGTTTGAAATGATCGACTTACCTTCCATGAGATCACCACTTTCATCGAAAAAGGTATGCACAATCCCTGCCCCGGTCTCAATCACAGGAACCTTCGAGTGCTCCCTGACGAAATCGATCAGGTTCTGGCTACCCCGTGGAATGATCATATCCACGTATCCCGTGGCTCCCAGCAGTTCACTCGTGGCTTCACGGCTTGCAGGCATCAGTTGAACGAGATCTTCCGGCAGATGGTTATCTTTCAGTACCAGATGGATAAGTGAAATAATGGCCTTATTTGAATATTCCGCATCGCTCCCACCTTTCAGGATACATACATTTCCGGATTTCAGGCACAGGGAAAATACATCGAAGGTAACATTGGGGCGAGCTTCATAAATAATGCCAATGACACCCAGGGCAACCCTCACCTTTTTTAATTGCAGACCGTTTTCCAACTTCCTTTCTTCCAGTACTTCACCGATCGGCGATCCCATAGCCGATACATTCCGAAGGTCGGCCGCGATATCACGGATCCTTGTTTCCGTCAGTTTGAGTCTGTCATATTTCGGATCCGATGGATCCATCCTGTCGAGATCCCTTTTGTTTTCCCGTAACAAGAAATCTACCGATGCTTCAGCCAATTCAGCCAGACCGGATAGGACCCTGGTTACCTGTTCTTCCCTGATAAGGATGATCTGTCGGCCGGCCTTTTTCGCATTTTCAAACAGTTCTGAATTTTTCATCATAACAAAAATAGATAATCATAATGAATCAATGGACGCTGATTCTTTTTTCCCAACTTTTCCCTGGTCTGGGCATCATCATACTGTGACATTCCAAGCCCGACCTGATTTTTCTGCATGTTAAAAATGGTGATGATGTCTCCCTTTTTAAAATTTCCTTCCACCTGGACCACCCCTACCGGCAAAAGACTGCTTGCTTTTCGCGAACGTAAGGCTGTCAGGGCTCCGTCGTTGATCACAACCCAACCCTTTTCAAATCCTTTGGCATGGGAGAGCCATTTTTTAATATTTGATTTTCCCAGGCTTGGAAGAAAAAGTGTATGAGGAGCTCGTTTTTCCATCAGGTCGATCAGAATATTATCTCTTAACCCATTCGCGATCATGACCTCGATCCCGGCATCCGCCGCTTTGGAAGCCATATGCGCTTTGGTCAGCATGCCCCCCTTTCCGAAAGCAGATTTACCCGTGAAGACATATTTTTCATATTCCTTTTCACCCGGGCTGACGGTTTTGATCAACTGCTGATCCCCGGTTTCGCTGGACTGAAAAATCCCGTCCACTGAAGTCAGGATAATGAGGCTGTCCACGTTGAGCATGGAAGCCACCAGGGCTGCCAGTTCATCATTATCCGTAAACATCAATTCCGTAACGGAAACCACATCATTTTCATTGATGATGGGGATGATCCCGTTCGTCAGCAGGATCGTCAGGCAGTTTTTCATATTCAGGTAGTGTTCCCTGCTCCGGAAATCATCCCTTGTCACCAGGATCTGGGAACAAAGGATCTGGTATTTTTCAAACAGGCTGCTGTAGGATTGGATCAGTTTCACCTGCCCGAGTGACGACCACATTTGCCGTTGACCCACCGTATCCAGCTTCTGTCTGGGTTGAAATAAACCTTTCCCGGAGGCAACCGCCCCCGAAGAAATGACCACCACTTCAATGCCTGAAGACCTGATCCCCGAGATCTGCCGGACGAGTTCATCCATCCGGCCGGTATTCAGGAAGCCCTGTGAATCAGTCAGTACATTGGACCCGATCTTGATTGCTATTCGCTTTACCCTGCCCAATTCCAGATAAATTATTTCAATGCAATCACCACGATTGTGTCGATATCGTTCCTCCTGTCAAATGGAACGGTAATGATGGTCCCCATTTCATTCTGGGTATATTTTATTTTTGATTGATCATCGAAAAGAGTAGCCGACGCAATCTTATCCGTCAAGCCCGGTAAAAAGAGTGATTCATCACCATAATCCATGATGTGCACATAGACAGTCTTTCCTTTCCGGGTAGTGGCCCCCCAATCTCTTGGTGGTACCGGCCCCCGGGTTGTGCCATAATAGGTTTCGCCATATTTATCCAGCCATTTGCCGATTACCTTGAGGGTATCAATATTTTCGGGCTGAAGATTCCCATTCGGCATCGGGCCATTATTCAGCAGGAAGTTCGCCCCGTATCCGGCTGCCTTCACCATGGTCTGGATCAATTGGGTTGTTGATTTAAATCTCCGGTCCTTGATGTTATATCCCCAGGATCCATTCATGGTCTCACACATTTCGAGCGGCAGATCAGAGATCCCTCCCTGGTTGAAGCCCATGGAATTTTCCCCTGGAAGGTCCCGTTCAAACATCTGGAAATCCTCCCCGGGGAAGGGCATCCTATGATGATTGCTGCCGATCAGCGCTCCGGGTTGCAGGCGATGGATCAGGGCATAGGTCTCATCCAGCTGCCAGTCGGCCTCCCACTGGTCCCACATGCCGTCGAACCAGATACCACCGATTTCCCCGTAATTGGTCAGCAGTTCTGTAAGCTGGGCATTCATATAATCGATATAGGCATCCCAGTTGCCGCTTTCAGGCCGGCCCGTATAACCCTGGCCAGTCCTGCCCCGCGGATAATAATCCGGATGATGCCAGTCAAGCTGGGAATAATAGAAAAATAATTTGATGCCCTGCTTATCGCATTCTTCTTTCAGTAATTTCAAAACATCCCTGCCATAAGGTGTGCGTTCCGCGATATCCCAGTCACTGACTTTGGAATCATACATGGCAAATCCGTCATGATGTTTGCTTGTTATGGTGATATAATTCATGCCGGCATCCCTGGCCACTTTCACCCATTCCGCAGCATCGAATTCCACAGGATTAAAAAGATTACTCAGGTTTTCATAGGCGTCAATGGGAATTTCTTTCTGATTCATGATCCATTCGGCAATGCCAAAATCGCCTCCGCCTGCCATCACACTGTAAATACCCCAGTGAATGAACATGCCGAATTTGGCTTCCTGGAACCATTCCCTGTTTTGCAGGTTTTCTCCGGACGGTGTATAACCGGGTTGTGCTGAAACTGTCAATTGTACCAGCAATAAAAAAATAGGTATTAAAACGAGTTTTTTCATTATGATAAAAATTTCAGGTTAAATAGAGGTTAAAAATAATGATTTACCGGTTCAAAGAAAATGAAGGTTCCATAAAAGATGATTTCCTGCAGAGGCCAACATCAAAGTAATTGAGGGCAGAGGATTTTTTCAGAGAGATGTAAAAAATTGCCGAAAAAGTTAACAAGCCTGTACATTTTGATTAATTTGGAGAATGGTCCGGTAAGCTGAAAAACAGGGCAAAACAGAGACGTACCTGAAAAATTGTCAGAAAGTTCTCAAAAAAAAGTTAGAAAATTTAACAGCCATTGTCCGTCGGCAGAAACCGGATAAATTGTGATCATTTAATGTGCTGTGGAAGAGAAAAGTAATTGATTTATTAAAAAACATAGGATGCTGACATTTATCCTCAGTTTGTTTTTTGTGCTGCACGGACTTGTTCACCTGCTCTATTTCGGGCAGAGCCGGAGGCTGTTTGAACTGCATCCAGGATTGACCTGGCCTGGACGATCATGGATATTCTCCGGGCTTCCGGGCATTAAAACCATGAGAATTATTGCGTGTATTACCTGTATCCTTACCGCAACCGGATTCATAACCGGCAGTTACGCAATATTGATTGATCAGGGATGGTGGAAGCCGGTTATCATTGCTTCAGCAGCATTGTCAAGTCTTATGTTTATTCTTCTCTGGGATGGGCAAAAAAAGAACTTATCATATAAAGGAGGAATTGGTCTGCTGATCAACGCCGTTATTTTCATCACAGTCATTCTGTTTCACTAATTTCTTATTGAACCTTACCGCATCATCAGATCAATGATGACCGGGCATGGGCAGTTCCAAACTGGCATTTTCAAGGATCAGAATCCAATCCTGTCCCCTGCCGGAGGTTGGAGGGGTATATGTCTGTATCCCTCGGGTATCACCGGTATGTAAATGATATGAAACGCCATATCTCGGATCAAACCAGATTTCCTTGATATACCGCGATTCAATTAAACTTTTGTCAATGCTGAAGGATTCTCCCCGCGGGGAGTAAACAATCGCGAAAGAAGCATCTTCCGCCAGGGCCGCCCTGATTTTGGAGCCCCCGGTCAAAGGTCCATTCTTGATCATTCCCTGGTTGGGGACAAGTACCTGGAACGGCCTCAACTCGAATAACTTCCGGATGTGTCCCATCTGAAAGGCGCCCGGATGATCCAGCGCATCATACCAGGGGATTACAGCTGCGATAATGGGATCGCGGTCCGGAGCATACATCTGCCATATACTGCTGTGGCCATAGGTATGGCCGCAGGCACCGGCCAGAATCGACCAGTAGGCTGCCTGACGGACATCATAATCATCGAAACGGTCAAGCCGGTTGAATCCATTGAGATAAAACCCGGTCTGCAGATTTTCATACCTGGGTTCACCATCAAGAGTGGGTTTTATGGGTTCCAATGCATAATCATTTTCAGTAAACAAACCATTGTCATGATCATGTGCCGCATGCGATGACTGGAACATGTTAAAATCAAGCCATTCCGCGGCATGAAAATAATCGGATGATAATCCGGGGCCACGAGGATGGAAGGTAACGAGATGACGGCCCTCATCCCCTTCCTTCAGCCCGCGTGCCATGGATTCGATGATCTGCCGTTCACCTTCAGTATGAATATTATTGTCCCCGCCAAGGATCCAGATCACCGGCTTATCCTTATACCTTTTTCCAAGAAAGCGGCCAAAGTTCATTGCATTTTCAACCGTAAAAATAACCTGATCCGGATCCAGCGAACTCCAGTAACTTCCCCAGGTGGGTAGCATGCCGATCACCAGGTTCAGGGAAGCGGCCTTATCCACAATATAATCAACATGCCTGAAATAATCTTCATTGGGTTTCCCTGGATCATTATCCTTTAGGGGGAGATGCCCATTGGCATTGGGTTCGTCCAAACCACCGATCTGGGACAGGACAACTGCCTGGATCACAGTAAATCCCTTATCGGCACGGTCGGCCAGGTATAAATCAGCTTCCTCACGATTGAGGCGGTGAAAAAGTTCCCATGCCGTATCCCCCAGGTAAAAAAATGGTTTTCCATCTTCATTGACCAGGTACCTGCCATTTTCGCTCACGCCAACGGGTTGAGCAAAGTTCAATTGTGGCCCTGATAAAAACCAGATAAAGGCAAATATAGTGGTAGTCAGTCTCATAAAATTAATTTAGTTTGCATCCAAAATCGACGTTAAAAAGATCGTCCCGTTAAATCAAAAATTCATTTGACCCGTAAGGTTTTCAGAAAGATAACAGCTGCATCCTACATATTTTCGCTATTTACATTAAATTGGCTAATAATTAAAATAAATGCCTTATGAAACAAATAAAAGCAGTCGCCAGATTCACAATCAGGAAAAATAAACTGAATGAATTCAAAAAACATGCTCAGGAAATGATCAATGCCGTCCGGGAAAATGAACCGGGGGCCATTGATTATGACTGGTATCTGGATGAATTAAAAATGCAGTGCATTGTAATTGAAACCTATGCAGACTCAAAAGCGGTAATGGCCCATCTGGCCAATGTGGGCGAAAAATTGCAGAAAATGTCGGACTACGGCGATCTTTCAGTGGAAGTTTTTGGTGACCCGGATGAGGAATTATCGAAAGTGATATTGAATATGGGAGCACCGGTATATCCTTATTTTTCCGGATTATGATTTCTCGGAAAACCGGTGTGGCCGCTGGTAAATAAGAACTTTTTGGCCCATTTTATCCTTGAAGGACTGTGCATTGTGCTTCATCTTAAAGCTTTTCGGTAAAGGTAATTGAAGCATGTATCGGGATACCGGCGGAAGGATCAAACGGGCAGGGATTACGATCCTTCAATAACCATGATGTGGTTCATGAGGTTCCTTGGGTTCAGGGCACTGAAGGAATTGCGCTCCGGTCTTGCATAATGGTCGGTTTGATCCTGGCCTATCGGTAAAGTTTTCCTGAATACCGTTTGGCTTGTGATAGAGCAGGATTGATTTTATATTAACCATCAACAAAAATGTAATGATCAGAAGAATGTCTGCTATCATGGTAACGGTCCGGATGGATATATCCATCAGATAGATCAACCATTCAATTCATCAAGCAGATCATTCAGGTCAAGCGGCCGTGTATACATTTTGATGGATCCATCAGGGTTCCGTGGCCATTTTTCTGAAGGCCGGTCCCAATAAAGTTCAACTCCATTCCCGTCCGGATCATCGAGATACAACGCTTCGGACACTCCATGATCGGCGGTCCCGGTTAATGGATATTCCGCGTTCCGGAGACGATAAAGAATCGAAGCCAGGTCCTTTCGTGTCGGATAAAGGATCGCCGTATGGAACAATCCGGTTGTGTTCCCGGGTGCTGGTGGGCCATTTTTGCTGAACCACATGTTCAAGCCGATATGATGGTGGTATCCTCCGGCAGAAATGAAGGCGGCATCAGGACCATAGGTGGTGGTCAGCTCGAAACCCAGCAGCCCGCAGTAAAATTCGAGTGAGCGTTCTACATCCGCTACTTTCAGATGCACATGGCCTATAGATGCACCTGGTGGAATTTTGTAATGATCATCAGGAACCATATTAATCTTTTACTTTAATTTACAATCTATATATCATTGTTAATCAAATATATAATATATATTATATAAAGTAATACTAGAATAGCTGCTTCCCACCTCTCCAATTTTTTCTTTTTTGAGATGAACATGGCTGCAAACAGGATGATGGTACCTGCGGCGAGCAGATACAGGTCCCTGTTGAAAACATCATTATAATCAACCGGCCGTATAAGCGAGCTGATGCCAAGGATGAAGAATATATTAAATATGTTCGAGCCAATGATGTTTCCAACCGCAATATCGTTGTTCTTTTTAATGGCAGCGACCACTGAGGTTGCCAATTCAGGCAGGGAAGTCCCGGCCGCAATAATTGTCAGTCCGATGATGACCTCACTCACTCCCAAACCGGTGGCCATTTCCACCGCACTGGTTACAACCAGGCGGCCACCGGTCACCAGCGCAGCCAACCCGATCAGGATAAAACCCCACATTTTAAGGACTGAAAAATTCTTTTGCGTGACTGTCAGTTCAGAAACATCCGTTTTTAATTGTTTAAATACATAAAGGAGAAAAAGAATAAACAACATAAGCAGGATCATACCATCAATCCGTGAAAGTACCTGGTTATCTGTATTTATAATGCCCCCGATCAGGAAAAAAAGTAATAATACGCCAAGGAATGAAAATGGAATTTCTTTCCAGACAGTACTCGACTGTACCACAAGCGGTGTTATTAACCCGGCGATTCCGAGGATAACGAACAGATTAAAATTATTGCTGCCGATTACGTTTCCGAAGACGATGTCACCATGATTCTGATATGAAGCAAAGCTATTGACCACCAGCTCCGGTGTTGATGTGCCAAATGCCACGACAGTCAATCCGATGGCAAGATCAGAAACTCTGTTCTTTTTTGCCAGTGCAGATGCTCCATCCACCAGCCAGTCCGCCCCTTTAACCAACAACCCGAATCCAAGGATCAATAACAGTATCTGTAAAATCATATCTTTTCGTTTTGATTATCCAATATTCACATCCTGAGTTCAACGGATGAAGGAAATGTAAATCCCACGATATCGATCCGTAAAATTAATGCTCTAATACGTTTTGCAGAAAGGAATTGTTGTCATTTCTTCATTTTCACCGGTTTGTTTTCCTGGTTTTTCTGGTAAAATTTTCACCGGCACCTGAATGCGACAGTGCAGCCACTTCCAGCCTGTAAAGCCTTGCACCTCTTGCTAAAAAATATAAATTTGCGTTTTCGCAAACACTTTTTCTGTGGAAATTATAAAAATTAATCTTTAATGAAGAAGATCGCTGTCAGTGGGTCTGGATTTATGGGCAAGACACACACCATGAATATCCTGAAGAATCCAGACCTTAAGCTGGTGGCTATCGTTAATAGGATGCCGGACAATATCTGGAAAAACCCGATGGAAAACCAGGAGTATTTTTCAACAGATTCCATGAGCAAAGAGAGCCCTGCAGCCGTTAATATATATCCATCATTTGAGGAATGCCTTCTGAACAGGAGATCCGAATGCGGGTTTTTCCGGGGAAATAGATTATTTTGCTGCCTGAAAACCCATCAACAGCCTTTGTCATGCAGCCAGGAATCTGTCCTGCAAACCATAGAATGTGCTATAAACATATGAAAAAAACTATCCATGAAGCATGAAGAACTCGCCCTGTTTGGAGGGCCCAAAACAATTGACAAAAAATTTCCATGGCCGGTATATGATGAGGCCGAAGTGAACGCCGTTGCTGAAGTGGTACGGGGCGGTGCCTGGGGAAATCCTGATTGCGGGGGGCTTGTCGCAGCTTTCGAAAAGGAATTTGCTGATTTTTGCGGCACACGGTATGCCCTTGCCTGTGTCAACGGATCGGTGGCCCTGAGGCTCGCCCTGATGGCATGTGGCGTCAAACCCGGAGATGAGGTAATCATTCCTCCATATAGTTTCATTGCGACGGCTTCCATCGTGGTGGAGGCCAATTGCATTCCTGTTTTTGCTGACATTGAACAGGATACATACAACCTGGATCCGGAGGCAGTGGAAAAAGCCATCACCCCACGTACCAAAGCCATAATCCCCGTCCATTTTGCCGGCCAGGCATGCAATATGGATGCCCTGGGAAATATCGCCCGTAAACATGGACTGAGAATTATAGAAGACGCCTGTCATGGACATGGCGGTGAATACAAGGGCCGGAAACTTGGATCCATCGGCGACGCGGGATGTTTCAGTTTTCAGTCCTCAAAAAACCTGAACAGCGGCGAAGGAGGGATTGTCGTCACCAACGATGATACAATCGCAGGTCTGGTGGATTCACTGAGAAATGTGGGAAGGGTGAAAGGCGGGCAGTGGTACGAACACCATTTCCTAGGTTGTAATTACCGGATCACCCAGCTGCAGGCTGTCCTTCTGCAACAGCAACTGAAGCGGCTGGACAGTCAGACCAGGAGGCGGAATGATAACGGGCTTTACCTTATTTCTCTCCTGGAAAAAATACCGGGCATTTCACCCCTGACCCGGGGGCATGGTGAAACCCTTCACACTTATCATATTTTTATCTTCCGGTATGATAAATCCTTCTTTAACGGTACTCCAAAAAAAGATTTTGCCGGCATGCTTGCAGCCGAAGGAGTTCCCTCATTTAAGGGGTACCCTGAACCCTTGTATAAACAGCAGGTTTTTCAAAAGAAAAATTTCATGTGTTATGCTATCCCCGATCATGTGGATTATTCCGGAATCTGTTGCCCGGTGACTGAAGTGGCCTGCTACGAGGAAGCGGTATGGATCCTTCAGCATGCCATGCTGGGATCAAAGGAGGATATGGAAAAATTTGCCGAAGCCATTCTGAAAATCCAACAGGTGTTGAATACCGGTGCGATGTAAAGCAATAATTTAAATGTAGTGAATGAATGGTTCTAAACAAACTATTCAATAAAAAAGGCAAAATACATACACTTGAATTGATCCGGACAGACCCAACAGAAAGGACTGCAAATTCCGGTGTCCGGATCATCTTCATTCGGCCGCTACTACTGACCCTCCCCCCGTTACTCCGTTCTCATTGAAGGATTCTATCGAAAAATAATAGGGTTGGTTTGCATCCAGACTGTTTATCAAGAGTGAAATATCATGATAAACCTGATATGCATGATACAACCTGTTTTTCGCAGTCCCATAACAGATGTTATATCCGGTCGCATTCCCATTGCCAGTCCATGTCAGTTTGATGCTTCTCCTGTCCTCCGGGTTCCTGCT
>JAGTVG010000261.1 GCA_018224645.1 Cyclobacteriaceae bacterium | reverse complement strand
TTTTTCAGGAAGAATCCTGTAATCCACCGGGATCCGTACTGCCTTCAGCATCCGCATCTGTTCTGCCAGTGCAAAGGATGCCGGAACAGACAGGTTTATTCTTCTTTCTTGATAAAAAGCTGGATGTATGAACTTAGTCCTTTATTTTCCTCCGCGTCCCTCTGCGTCCTCTGTGGTTAAATACCTGCGGTTATACCCCATTAAAAATCGAATTCCATCAGGAACAATGTAATATCATCGTCCTTTTTATCCAGGTTCGAAAAACGGTCTAGGTCTTTTTCGATTCGTGAAAGAATGTTCTCATTGTTTTTCTGCGCAAGCATCAGGAATTTATTTTTCAAGCGTTCTTCACTGTACATTTCACCATGAATTCCTTTCTGTTCGATGATCCCATCAGTGAAGAAAAGGATCTTATCACCTTTTTGGAGCGGATAAATCACCTGTTCATAATTGGCATGTTTTTTAATCCCCAATGCCGTGCCTGCCATATCCATCCTGACAAGTTCTTTTTCATTATTTCTATAAAAAACGGGGAAATAATGACCTGCCCTTGCAACAGCCATCTCCTTTTTTTTCATATCCAGGAAACAATAGATACAGGAAGCGAATAGTGAAGAAATGTCCTTGAAAAAATGATTATTCAGGCTGGCAAGCAGGAGTGCGGGATTTTCGGCGGCATCCTTGATCATGATGGAAAATGCACTTTTAAATACTCCTGTCGCCAGAGCGGCCGTGATCCCGTGTCCCATCACATCCGCGATCACAATGCCGAATTTATGATGTCCCACTTCCACCAGGTTCAGGAAATCCCCTCCGATCTCCTGGCATGGATTGTAAACGAACGATTGTTTTACCCCATCGATCGGATATTCCCGGTGATTGAGGGTCTTCGAATTGATGAAAAAATCCTGGAGTTTTTTGGCACTTGAAAGATCCCGGCTGATTTCCGCCAGGGTCAGCGACTTTTCAATCAGATCATGTTTCGATGTCGTAAAGTCCGTAGTGATCTTCCGGTATCTCGAAAAGGTATCCATCAGGCAGTTCCGGTAAAAGATCCTCGCAATATCCGGATCATGCTTCAACAGGTGATCGAGTTGTTTTTTCCGGAGCCTGAGGATGATGGTCTTCTCATTGGTGACGATGCTTGCCGACCTTGGCAGATTATCGATCAGGGCGAGCTCACCGAAATACGTATCGCCATACATATGATTGATGATTATTTCCTGGCTGAAATTGACTGATTTCAATACCCTTACGCTTCCTTCCGTAATGATGTACATGGAATCGCCCACCGTACCTTCCTTGATGATGTAGGTGTCTTCCGGATATACCTCTTCTTCAAGTAAGGGTAGAATTTTTCCCAGTCTGGATCTGGATAATCCCTTAAAAACGGGGACTTTGCTGAGTACTGTGACCGCCTTCATGAACAGAATAATATCAGAACCTTCTCCGGATCAGGGCCTGACAATCTTTGGTTTAAGATCCGTCAATTCGGAAATTTTCACAGCCCTTTGTTCCTCAATACTCTTCCTGGCTGCGATCCCGATCAGGATCGACATGGCTCCATCCCGGCTTCCCGCAGCATGTTTCAACGGATCCGACATATCAGGATTTCTGAAAATTTTATCCTGCAGGCGCTGATCGCCCCCGCCATGTCCTGCACCGGTATGAAACACCTTCTCCAATTCATAATCCCCGAAATTATCCATGATCATGATTTCATCATAGTCACTCCCGGCCTCATCCTCATCCTGTGACATTTCCCTGGCATGCAGTTCCGCCTGGCTTATTTTTTCCTTATTCAGCCAGGGAATATCCAGCCATGAGTCGATGCGTCCGTTGAAGCCGTTAAAGGCAATACGCCACCCTTCATAGGGCGAATAAGTGGTCAGTGAATAGCTAACCTGGACGTCATTGGCATATTTTATCTGAACGGCCATTTTATCATAGATATCGATCTCGGGCCGCCAGAGACAACTATCCCAGATATAACCGTCATATTGTTCATTGGCGACGTAGAGGTCCATCATGAATTTATCCCTGGTGATATCAAAGTAAAATTTACATTGTTTCTGGTAGGGGCATCCCCTGCATTTCTCTCCCCGGAACTGATTATTGATCCCATAATGTTCGAGTTCGCCATAAGCAAACACTTCCACCGGCTCCGAATCGATGAGCCAGTTTAGCACATCAAAATGATGGGTTGCCTTATGCACGAGTAATGTCCCGCTGTGGTCCCGCAGCCCATGCCACCGTCTGAAATAAGAGGCACCATGGTCCGTATTCAGGTACCAGTGAAAATCAACAGAAGTGATTTGTCCCACCCTTTTATCCATCAGCAACTCCTTAATCCTGGATACGTGGGGGGAATACCTGTAATTAAAGCCGACGATCAGCTTTCGGCCGGTCTCCCTTTCCGCTTCAAGTATGCCGGCCAGTTTTTGTTCATCGGTAGTAAGCGGTTTTTCAGTGATCACATCGGCACCCAGGCGTAATCCTTTGATGATGAATTCATGATGTGTTGCATCCACGGTGGTGACGATCAATGTATCCGGTTTTACCGTATTCATCATTTGTTCGAAATCTGTAAATGTGGGACAATCAACGCCCATATATTTTTTTACAAATTCCACCCTGCCCTGGTTAATATCGCACAGACCCACAAATTCCACCAGGTCGCTGTAATTTTCAACGATCCTTTTGCCCCAGAAAGTAGATCCACGTATGCCTGTTCCCACGAGGGCCAGTTTCCTGCGTTGTAATGACTGTGCTTTTGATTTCATGGAATTTAAGGGATTTACAAGCACGGTACCGGCCATCGCTGTCCCGGTCCTGCCAAGAAAATCCCGCCTGTTAATGGATTTTTTCGAACTCATTTTTGTAATTTATTTCCTTTAAAAAATAATATCTTCTTCCCGCTATCCTCATGATTGACCCGATGACTATATGATCATACAATTTACAACCTCAGCCTTGAAAATCAAATCATATTCCTGCATATGCTTATTTGTGGAAGGCATAAAATTTCTCACCGATGCCGGGCAGGAGGTAATGAATTAGCAGAATAGCATGGACAATTCATTTATGAAACAATGAATAAAACGTTGTATCAAGCCCCCTCCGATGTAATTTTTCGCATGGAATAATATAACTTTAAGGGTTCAGAAGGCATAAATCCGGAAATTTATATCCATGAGAACGGACATCCGAAAGATACTGGCAACTGTAATTTTGTTCCTTTCCCATTTTGCGGTTGCCCAGGAAATCACGCAATCTGTACAGGGAGTAGTGGTCGATGCGATAAGTTTTTCCGGCATCGGTCTGGCCAATGTACAATTGAGTAATGAATTGAATTCTTTTGGAACTGTAACGGATGGAGATGGGCAGTTCCGTTTGGATAATATTTCACTGGGAAGGTACACGCTGAAAATAACTCATGTAGGTTATTATTCTTCCGTTCAGGAAGATATGCTGTTGAAAGGAGCAAAGGAACTGAATCTGCAGGTTGAATTGAAACCGGCTGCCACGCAACTCGAGAATATAGAAATCGTCGACAGGAATGTTTTTAATTCACTCTCGCCTGTACTGAGCTCGGTGGATTTCAATATGGAAATGTCAGACCGCATTCCGGCTACATTTTATGATCCGGCCCGTATCATCACAAGTTTTCCGGGGATAGCCATCCAGAACGATCAGTCAAACAACATCAGCGTTCGCGGCAATTCACCAAATGAACTTCTATGGAGAATTGAAGGATTGAATTTTGTGAATCCCAATCATCTTACCAATGCGGGGACGTTCAGCGACCGGCATTCTGTAAGCGGCGGAGGGGTAAGTATTCTAAGTGCGCAACTGATCCGGAGGAGCCGGTTACTTACCGGAGCATTCCCTGCCAATTACGGTAACGCGCTTTCGGGTGTTTTTGATATACACATGCGGGAGGGGAACAGGGAACAAAATGAATTTACCCTGCAGGCCGGGTTGCTGGGTGTGGAGGCAGCCGCTGAGGGACCGTTTTCAAAAAGATCAGCGCATTCTTTCCTGGTAAACTACAGGTATTCCACCATCGGACTGCTATCGTCACTGGGGGTCGAACTGGGAGATGAATCCCTTGATTTCCAGGACCTTTCCTTTAAAATGAATTTTGATTTGGGGAGTTTAGGGAACTTATCGGTATTTGGCATCGGAGGCCTGAGCAATGAACGGTTTGACGCAACCCTTGACTCTGTCACATGGGAGGCCAATGAAGACAGGATCAATACAATCTTCGATTCTGACATGGGAGGCGTGGGGATCATTCACCAGGTATCCCTGGGGGCAAGATCATCATGGTCAAACAGGGTATCCTATTCCTACATCAGCAGCATCCGGAAAGGTGATTATGTTACGGATGCGTATGAAGCTGTCCCCGCCGGATACGACAGGTTTGACCAGGGATTATTTTCATATAATTCCGAGATCAGGACGGATATAAATCAATGCCTGTTCACCATAGGCATTTTCCTTGACCGGCAGAACTTCAATCTTCTGAGCCAGGCAGATGATGTGGCTTCAGGGAATTTTCAGACGCTCATGGATGGTAATGGAGATTACTGGCTCCCTCAGCCGTACCTGATGGTAGAAAAGGCAATATCCGAAAAATGGATTGTCAATGCAGGAATAAATGGGTTGTATCATTCATTACGGGGAAAATTCAACCTCGGTCCGCGGGTTGGTATTTCCTATTATCCTGACAATATACGGTCATTGAAGTTTCAGTACGGACTGGCAAACAAATCCCAGATTCCCCAGGCCTACTTTGTTGTGGATCCTGGGAATGGTGGCAATCCGAATAAGGACCTGGCATTTACGAATTCGCATCAATGGGTTCTTGGCTATGAACAGCGGGCTGGCAACAATACCCTTATAAGACTGGAAGGATATATCCAGGAACATTTTAATGTACCGGTCAGCCCTGATCCTGAGAATCCATATTCCATTGTCAATGCCAGGGATGCTTTCATCAATGAGGACCTTGTCAATGAAGGAACAGCGGTTAATAAGGGAATTGAATTTTCTCTTGACAGGAAATTCCGCCGTAATTATTATGTGCTTGTAAACGCGACCTTATATCAATCCACCTACCGGGCCATTGATGACTTCAAAAGAAATACAAGGTTTAACGGACAATATGGCTTGAACATCACCACTGGCAAGGAATTCATAAAGGATAAATCTGACCATCAGCGGGTGATCGGTTTTAACATCAGGAGCCTGTACCACGGGGGCCCCTGGGAAACGCCCATTGATGAATCCCGTTCGCAGGAAACCCGGACTCCAGTATATCGGAATGATGAAGCATTTTCCCGTAAACTGATGGACTACTTCCGGATAGATATTGGACTTTACTTTAAGAAAAATAAAAAAGACTATACCCGGTCCATCATTATCGGTGTCCAGAATTTGACCAACAGGGCGAACATCGCCTATCAGTATTTTGATGTGGAGATGAACAGGATCAATACAAAATATCAGCTAGGGATCATTCCTTCCCTGAACTACAGGGTGGAATTTTGAACGAGGTTTTTTTAAGGATTGATAAAGTAGTTACCAGGCGGCAATCAATTTTCATGATCGTACGGCATTCCATATGACCGGTCTGATTATTA
>JAGTVG010000260.1 GCA_018224645.1 Cyclobacteriaceae bacterium | reverse complement strand
CTAAACCTGATTCTCAGGAAATGGTTTTTCAACAGTTGGGGGTCTGCCTTATGGGCACGGTAATCTAATCCTGCTCACTGATCTTCCGGAGGGTGAATTTTTCTATTTTCTGTCGTAATTCGGGCGCATTGAAAGGTTTGGAAACATAGTCCGATATGCCCAGTTCATAAAGTTCGTTGATGTTTTCTGTCATGACATCGGCGGTCAGGGCAATGATGGGAACCGGTTGTTCACCTTCTTTTTCCATCAGTTTGATTTTAGAGGTGGCTTCACGGCCGTCCATTTCCGGCATGTGAAGATCCATTAAAATGAGGTCATAATGATTCTGACTGTATTTTTCAATCGCCATTTTTCCATTAAAGGCGACATCAACTTCATAATTCCATTTTTCAAGAAACCTTTTTGCCACTTTCATATTCATTTCATTATCTTCAACGAGCAATATTTTTTTCGTTTTGAGACCCACAGATTTTCCATCATCCAGGTCATCCTCAATTTCCGCAAGCACCACGGTTTCATGAATGGGGAGTGAAATTTCGAAATAGAACTCGGAACCTTCTCCTGGTGCACTTTTCACCTTTATCTCGCTGCCATGCAGACTTACGAGATACCTGACGCTCGACAACCCGAGTCCGCTGCCCCCGTATTTCCGCGTAGTTTCAGTACGCGCCTGTTCAAACCTTTCAAAGATCCTTGAAAGTTCTTCCGGGGTCATGCCTATCCCGGTATCTTTAACCGAGAATCTTAACATGATCTCCTTTCCGGTACTTCCCAGGGAATTTATCATCACCCGGATGCTTCCTTCAGCGGTGAATTTTAATGCATTTTCAACGAGGTTGTTCAGGATCTGCGCCAGGCGATGCTGATCCCCCACAAGATAATCGGGAATATCAGGATCTGCAGTAATGATAAAATCGAGTTTTTTTTCCTTAGCTTTTGAGACAAAGGCGGTTTCGATATACTGAAGGAAAACATGCATGTGGAAGGGGCTTTTTTCCAGCTTGATTTTTCCTTCTTCTATCTTGGAGATATCAAGAATATCGTTGATCAAGACAAGCAGGTTTTTCCCGGAGAACTTTATACTCTTCAGAGCTTCCAGCTGATCCTTCCTCGGTTTTTCCATTAACAGGAGATCCGTCATGCCTATGATGGCGTTGAGTGGGGTCCTGATTTCATGACTCATGTTGGAAAGGAATTGCTGCTTGGCCGAGGAAGCCATTTCCGCCCGTTCCTTGGCTTCCTTGAGTTCCCTGTTATTGTTTTCAAGGATCCTGTTCTTTTCCTCTATATCCCGGTGCGCTGCTTCGATTTCCTTGTTTTTAACGTGAAGACTGAGATTCGATCTTTTTTTGTTTTCATAGGCCCGCCATAACAAAAAGAGAATAATGATCAGAAAGGAGGATAAAAGCAAGCCACCATGCAGGATCAGATCATTGATGAATGATTCCGAATAGGAAGTACCATCGAAAAGGGAACAAAAAATCATAAAGCGTGACCTATGCGGTAAAGATGACAAAATTTTGTGATTATTCTCAATATATCATACATTATCCGTTGAAAGAAATCAAATATATTTTCCTGCTTGTAACATTTTTTAAATAAGCGCGTCTTCCCGTTGAAATGTATCTCGAATACTTTAAAAAAGAAATTATCCCGCTGAAACAAAAGCTTTATCGATTTGTCAGGGCTTATCTGAAGAATGAGGCCTCGGCAGAAGATATCGTGCAGGATGTATTTCTTAAACTTTGGGATAACCGGGATGAATTCCGGAAAATACAAAATGTTGAAGCCTGGAGTATGACGATGGCCAGAAACATGGTCTTGGATAAATTGCGTCGGGAGCGCAATTATTCGGTTGATCCTCATGAAATGAGCATGAACGGATACAACAACGAAACCCCTGAGATGATCATGGAACGGGATGAAGTCCGGACGGATATCCGCCGGGTCATAGAGAGGTTGCCCGATAAACAGAAGGAAGTGATCCTGCTTCGGGAAATCGAAGGCTATTCCTATCAGAAAATCGGTGAAATCATGGGAATAGATCAGAACCTGGTGAAGGTGACCCTGTTCCGGGCCAGGGAAAATCTCAGAAAAAAGATACTGAAAACCGAACGTTATGGACTATAGTCAGGTAAAGGAATTGCTTGAAAAATACTGGATGTGTGAAACCACCCTGGAGGAAGAAAAGATGTTGAGCACCTATTTTCAAAAAGATGATCTTCCCCGGGATTTCGGAAAATACCGGGACTTGTTCAGGTATTTTTCCGCGGAAAGGAAGATGGAATTGAATGGGAATTTTGATGAAAGGGTTCTTGAACTGGTTGAAAAAAAACAAAGATCTGGCAGGCACCGGTACTTGAGCATGATGTATAAGGTGGCTGCAGCCGTTCTGTTGATCCTTTCATTTTTTGTGATCCATGAACGGTTCATCAAAGTGAAGGATCAGGCCAGGAAAGTGGTTGAAGATACTTTCGACAACCCCGAAAAAGCCCTGGAAGAAACAAAAAAGGTGTTATACTTTGTTTCTGAAAAATTGAACAGGGGAAAGGAAGAGGTGAGCAGGCTGAATAAATTCAAAAAAGCGGAAGAGGTGGTTCGAAATTCAAAATATAAAGATATATGAAAAAGATAGGATCAATGATCATGGGAATTTTCCTGATTTTACCGGGTTTTGCCCAGGAAGATGCGATTACCAGGTTTTTCAGCCAATATGAAGGCCGTGAAGATTTTACCACCATTTACATAACAAGCCGGATGTTTGGATTGATTGCCCAGATCCCGGAAAGCGATGATGAAGAGGATCTGATGAATGTGATCAGGAAACTGAAAGGATTAAAAATTCTTACCACGGATAAGTATGTGGAAAGGGAACAACTCTACCAGGAAGCAATGGCTAAATTACCGAAAGAAGGTTTCGACGAATTGATGGTGATCAGGGAGGGCGAAGAGGAAATTAAATTCCTGATTGCCGAAAAGGAAGGAAAGATCAACGAGTTCCTGATGCTAATCGGGGGAGACGATGATTTTTTCCTGATGAGTTTGGTTGGCGACCTTACCCTCGAGGATATTTCGAGGCTGTCAAAAACCCTGGATATTGATGGTTTTGAGCATCTTGAAAAATTAAAGGAGGATAAAGAAAACTAAAATAGAGCTACGATGAAAATAACACTGATTACCGGACTGTTCCTGTTTGCATTGATTATTAATGCACGGTCACAGGCTGTCGAAAAATTTCATGAAAAATTCAAGGATGACAGTAAATATTTATGCGTCAGCATTGAATCGGGATTGTTAAAGCTCCTGTCAAATGTTAAAACTGAGGATAAGGATACCGATGAATTTTTAAAGGCCATGGCAGGGATTAATTCGGTCAACATATATAAGATCGACCGGAATGAATCCTCATTCGACGAAGCCTCCTTAAGGTCATTTAAAAAGGATATCCAGAAGGAAAAATACGAGGAATTAATGGTGGTGCGCGAGGGCAATACCCACCTGGATTTTATGGTAAAGGAAAATAAGGGTAAGATAAGCGACCTGATCATGATGGTGGATGAAATGGATGGGTTTTTCCTGTTGACCTTCTCCGGGGAGATCGACCTGGCAACGATCTCCAGGTTGTCAGACAAACTGGACATTGATGGTGTCGAGCATCTTAAAAAGATTGATAAAAAAGACTGATGCGGGCAGGGTTTATGATTCAGAAAAATTCATTTGCGAAGCGTCCTGAAGAGGATGAAATACTCGCCTGTATTCCCGGTCAGTACAGCCCATTGAAGTTTTGCCGGTTTCCGGGAATAGTATTTTTTATTTTTGTATTTGCCGCTTCAGTATCTTTTCCCGGTTAATGAATATACATATCTGGAATTTGGGTTTTAAGCCGTATTGATGCATTTTTGTCCGGCATATGCATCCGAATGAACCAGATAAAATAAAGATTTTTCCTGATCCCGCATCAGGTTGTTATCAAATGCTGATGTACCCCTTCTGCTTTTTTTTGTGGAATTTATCGACTGGCATCCAGGCAGCTTGGAACATTGTCCTGATGATTTATTTCATCCTTATATCACTCATTCTGGGATTTTTTTTTAACTTAATCGTGATTTTCATTGGTTATTCATCAGAATTTTTGCCTGTATTTTCCGAATTTATTTCAAAAGTTATATCTACAGAAAAAAAAATGAAGAATTCTGGGAAGGGGCAGTTATTATGCCTTTTTGTTTAATCGGGTAAATTACTGTATTCATGAATTCATTATGGAGGAAGATCTTCCGGATGGGGGATCATCCCAAACCCGGTGAAGAACGGGGAAATAAAGTAAAACGTGTTAATGAAAGGGACTTATAAAGTTTTTCATGCAATTGGATTATTTATTCTCAAAATGTGGGTAACCATTGCCATCAGGGCCTATTTCAGGAAGATCAGGGTCCGGGGCATTGAAAAGATCCCGACTGACGCTCCGGTTATTTTCGCTCCCAATCATCAATATGCATTCATGGATGCCATGGTAGTTGCCACCGTTAATAAACGTATTCCGTATTTTCTTGTAAGGGCTGATATATTTCAGACTCCCCTTGCCAACTTCATGCTCAGGGCGTTAAGAATGATGCCAGTCTACAGGCTAAGGGACAAGGTGGATGTTATGGCTAAAAATGAAGATATCTTCAATAAATGTGTGGAAATTTTGCTGAAAAGAAAACATCTGATCATTTTCCCCGAAGGAAATCACAGTAAAATCCGCAGGATCCGTACCATCAGGAAGGGAATCATGCGAATCGCCTTCCGGGCCATCAAAGAAGATGATTCCATTGACGATCTGGTGATCATTCCGGTCGGCATCAATTACGACAATCATTCTAAATTTCAATCCGATCTGTTTATACAATTCGGAGATCCCATCAGGGTCAGGGATTATAAGAATAGCTATCATAACAACCAGTCAAAAACCTTCAGCGATATGGCCGCCAGGATTTATCAATCCCTGACCAGGCTGACTGTTAATATCAATAATGCCGATTCTTATAAGTTTTATGAAAATGTTCTTAAAATTTATACGCCTCATTTTATGCGAAAGCTCAGGATGAGCTATAAAAATTTAATCGAACGATTTAATGCCTATAAAAGGATCATTACAGGAATGGACCATATCAGCAATGCCGGAAGGGATGAATTTAAGCGGTTTGAAGCGGCAAATAACCGGTTCTTTAAACAACGGCTAAAGTCCAATTTCGACCCGGTTTACCTTGGCCGCCATTTTGATTCCAGGCTCCAGAAGTTTAAGAATTATGCTGGTCTGCTGCTGTTCTGGCCCATATATATTTACGGACTGGTCAACAATCTGCCCGCTCTTTTTTTGCCCTACATCATCAGTAAATTTACCGTCAGGGATGATCACTGGGATAGTTCTGTTAAGCTGGCCATCGGCCTTCTGTCCTTTCCCCTGTGTTATACGATCCAGTCACTAATTTTTTACCGGTTCTTTCCGGATGGATGGCTCGTTCTTCTTTATCTGCTGTCCATAATCATCACAGGGATACTGGCCAAAATATATCAGGAATGGATTCACCGGTTCTGGGAAAGTTTTAAAATCTGGATCCTGCGGACAAGCAAAAAACGGGATTATGTCCGTATCAGAAACAGCTATAATCAATTAATTCAGAAACTTGATTCCAGTCTTTTAAAGGTTCCGGAAAAGGCCGACGGGTTGGAACAGGAATAATTCGCTGTTGGCGGCAGAAAAGCAGTTCAATGGATTTTTTCGGAATTTGCTGGTCATTGTCAAACAGGAGCAGGGGATCAATCATTTTTATTGCAACAATTTTCCTTGAAATATGGAATTAACTTTTAGCCGATCATCCCTCGAAGCCTATTTCGGGCAATACAGAAAGAACATCATAGGAATTGATGCATCCATCCGGACACCCTTTGGCCATAAAAAAATCATCTATGCTGACTGGATAGCCAGCGGACGGCTGTATCAGCCGCTGGAAGATATTCTGGTGAATGAAATCGGTCCCATGGTGGGGAATACCCATTCCGAGTCAAGCGAGATCGGAAAATTAATGACCCATGCATATCATTATTCACACCAGGTCATAAAACGTCATGTCAATGCCAATGAGGATGATGTGATCATTACCGCTGCCTCGGGTATGACCGGCGTTGTCTGTAAATTCCAGCGTATACTCGGCTTAAAAATTCCGGAAAAACTGGAAAAATACATCCTGATCCCCGAAGAGGAACGACCGGTGGTTTTCATTACACACCTGGAGCATCATTCGAATCACACATCCTGGCTTGAGACCATAGCGGATGTCGTGGTCATCGAACCTGATATCAACCTGATGGTGGATCCTGTTCAATTACGTGACGAAATTAAAAAACATGGGCACAGGAAATTTAAAATCGGGGCTTTTTCCGGCTGTTCGAATGTGACGGGATATATTCCTCCTTATGACGAACTTGCCAGGATCATGCATGAAAATGGCGGTGTTTGTTTTGTCGATTTTGCTGCCTCGGCTCCCTATGTTAAAATAAATATGCATCCGGAAGATCCACTGGAAGCCCTGGATGGCATTTATTTTTCACCGCATAAATTCCTGGGGGGGCCTGGAAGTTCGGGCGTCTTGATTTTTAACAAGAACCTTTATAAAAACCGAATTCCGGACCATCCCGGAGGAGGTATGGTGAACTGGACCAACAGGTGGAACGAATACAGTTATGTGATGGATGTGG
>JAGTVG010000259.1 GCA_018224645.1 Cyclobacteriaceae bacterium | reverse complement strand
ATTCACTCAACATCTCCAGTATCATTTTTCTCTTTTCCCTGAAAGCCTCGATGTTGATATCATAATAATCGAACTGGTATATCACCTGCCGGGCAATTTCAGCCGCCACCTCCGGCTTTTTCTCCCCGAGCATTTTCAGGAGCTCATAATCGACGATCCCGTCCCTCATGGCCTCGAGCCTGATGGAACTATGTATGACACCATCACCGGGATATACGATCCATGCATCCCCTCCCGGCAGGATCGTGCCTCCTTCTGTCTGAATTGAAGTCGTCTCCTCATAGGGATCGCCTCTCCAGAAATCAAATCCCCAGTGCAGGTACCCCGGTATCTGGTACCTGTAATTGATCCAGTGTAATATCCTGGTCTTGATCAACGGGAGCTCAATAAACCGGTTGGCATATTCACCTTTGGGATTCAGGCATGTATAAAACCAGATCTCATCTCCGGCATCTGCCCTTGCCTTATAGAAATCATAATCCTGATGCATGTAATCAAGCTGCGGCACCCATATATTTACTGTATTGTCAAGATCCTTGGAATGACATGCCTCAACGATCTTCAATTCCGGAGCCAGGTTTTTAATGAACTTTGCCACCTCCGTATAGGTATCAATGTTCTCCGGAATTGGTTCGTCCATCAGGTGCTGCATATAGATCTGGTCCCAGCCCTTTTTCTTCAAATGTCCGGTAAGGGCAGGAATAAACCTGGAATAGAAATTTTGCGCCGAATCAGTGGATATGGATAACTTCCGGAAATATGTTGTATCCTTTTCCACCCTGGGAACAAAAACAACAAAATCGCTAACCCAACCACCTTCCCTTGTCCCCAGATGACCACCCTCGATGCGTCCAAGAACTCCGGCTTCCCTGAAAATTTCGACCGTTTGATCAAACCTGCTGAAATCAAACTGGTAGTTTCCTTGCCTGTCCAGGTTGTATTCTGTGAGCATCAGGGGAGAGATCAGGGCAACGTTCTGCCGGTATTCAGCCATTTTATCAGCCAGCAGCTTTATAAAAGTCCAATAACGGCCGGAGTAAGGCTCTATATTTTTTTCACCGAAAATAAGTTCCAGGTTATGGGGAGATGTGGTATACCAGTTGGTGACCCAAAGACTTGTATGTTTAATGGTCACGGGATAAACCTGGATCCAGACGGATTTTTTAACTTCAAATGTTTCTTCTCCGGCCTTTCCTGATAAAATAACTTCTCCCGTGTATTTTCCTGCCGGCGTTTCTCCGGGTATCCGGACAGTCACCCACACAGGTTGTGTTTCGTCGGCCGAAATGTCCATGCCCGGCCTTTCAACAATGGGATCCGGATATAAACCGTTAACAGAAAACAATTTATCCCGGGAAGCATTGGGCGTGTTCCGTCCAATCCTCACATAATCGACGTATCCGACCCTGATATCGGAAAGAACATTATGGCCATTTTTCAGATCTCCCACCTCCAGCTTAAGGCCAGAAATATTCAGCCTGGATCTGACGACAAACTGAAAGCTTGCATGTTCACCCCGGGCGACAAAGGCCCCTGCTTCCTTTTCATTGAAAAAAGAAGTTTCCTTAAAAATTTTCTCCAGCGGGTCAACGGTTTTAAATACCATGATCTCATCGATTTCCCCGATTGAACTTCCGCTCAGGACAATGAGCGCGATGAATGCCGAAACAGATAAAAAGCCCATCTGCTTCAAATATTTTACAAATAATCCTGTCTTAAAAATCATATTTTTTTTATAATTAAGTTTACAGGCTTAATTTAGGTTTTTATCCGGGATGGAAAAATATCAGTCGTTTATTTTCCTGATTTTTATGAATGGAAGCCCTCTAAATCCCGGTTATTGATGATTTTTTAAAATGGAATTCATTTATTTTATTAAATTCAGCACAAACTAAAATACCATGGTAATCATTCATTCATACCTTGTCGCGGTGATCCTGTTGTTCATCACAATGATCTGCTGGGGTTCATGGGCTAATACCCAGAAGCTGGCAACAAAAAAATGGCCATTTCAACTGTTTTACTGGGATTATACTTTTGGGGTCGTTTTGCTCTCGCTATTATTTGCGCTGACCCTGGGAAGTATCGGTGAATCCGGCAGAAGTTTTATCCCCGACCTGCTTCAGGCTGAAGCATCTCCTCTGTTTTCAGCATTTATCGGTGGGGTCGTATTCAATATTGCCAATCTGCTTCTTGTGGCAGCCATTGACATCGCCGGGATGGCTGTTGCTTTTCCAATCGGGATTGGCATCGCCCTGGTTTGGGGTGTAGTCGTCAATTATCTGGCCACCCCACTGGGAGACCCAGTGCTGTTGTTTATCGGTGTTGGTTTTGTGGTGATCGCGATTGTCATTGATGCATTTGCCTACAAAAGGCTGCCTCAGCCAACGGGATCAACGTCAACCCGTGGAATAATTATATCTGTGATCGCTGGGATCGCCATGGGATTCTTCTACCGTTTCGTCGCGGCGTCGATGTCGGAAAATTTCATGGATCCGGTAGCCGGCAAACTGACTCCTTATACGGCGGTATTTATCTTTTCCATCGGCATCCTGATCTCCAACTTTCTATGGAACACAATTTTTATGTATAAACCCTTAAAAGGTGAAGCCATTAGGTATGCCGATTATTTCAGGCTGGGTACGGCACGGTTACACTGGATCGGTATTCTTGGAGGTGTGATCTGGTGTATTGGCATGTCGTTCAGTATTCTTGCTTCAGAACAGGCCGGATTTGCAATATCTTACGGACTGGGACAGGGTGCGACCATGGTGGCGGCAGCCTGGGGTGTTTTTATTTGGAAGGAATTCAAGGAGGCGCCTAAAGGAACGAACAGGATGATCTTTTTCATGTTTATATTTTTTATTGTAGGTTTAAGCTTAATCATTATCGCAAGGTTGAATTAAAATGGGCAAAAAGAGAATACTGGTCATCGGCAGTTCAAACGTTGACCTGATCATGAAAATGGAGCGGTTGCCGGAAAAAGGTGAAACGGTCACCGATTCTGATTTTATGCAGACTTTCGGCGGAAAAGGAGCGAATCAGGCCGTCGCTGCGGCCAGGTCTGGTGGAAGTGTCACTTTTGTCAGTTGTGTGGGAAATGACCATTACGGTAGCTCCATGATCGGCAATTATAAAAATGACGGAATTGATACCAGGCATGTTTTTACGGTCCCGGGAATTCCCAGCGGAACGGCCCTGATCATGATCGGTGGAGATGGCGATTATTACCTTTCCGTCGCACCGGGAGCCAATTATGAATTGAAGAAAAAACACATTGATCAGATCCATGAAGTCATCGCTGAATCGGATATCCTGTTGCTGCAATGTGAAATACTGACAGAGACCCTGGAATATATCCTTGAAACAACAAACGGTAAAATCATCATCCTTAACCTTGCACCTGCCAAACCTCTGGATGACCATCATTTAAAAATGGTTTCCATACTCGTTGTCAATGAAACGGAAGCACAGTTCATCTCCGGGATCACCAATGTCGATCATGAGAATGTTTCCCGCGCAGCCGGGGTTCTCCATGATAAAGGGGTGAAAACAGTGATCATCACCCTTGGAATCAAAGGATCCTATATCAGCTCAAAGGAATATACAGGTTATGTGGACGCCTTTCCGGTAAAAGCACTTGATGCAACTGCTGCCGGGGATGTATACTGCGGAAATCTTGCGGCCCGGTTAGCCGACGGACTTTCCCTAGAGGATGCCGTGAAGTCAGCCAGTGCGGCTTCGGCGATTTGTGTAACGAGGCTTGGCGCCCAGCCTTCCGCACCGTCAAAAAAAGAAATCGATGATTTTTTAATGGATTTTTCCTTGTTATGAATTCAAAAGAATATTTACCCGGTGTGATAGAAAAACTTTCTGCCCTGAATGAAACGAGTATCACGGATAAAATTTTTGTGGGATTTGACGGATACATCGATAAGATCCAGAAAGCCGTGAAATCACGATCCGTTACGGAGGTCACCTTCTACACCACGCTCACCGAATTTTCAAAAAGAATTGCTGCGGCGGCAGGCAGAAGCGGACAGGTCGAACTAGTGACCCAGGAGGTGAAGATCGGAGGCAACGCACCCATCATGGCCAATGCCCTCGGTCATCTGGGGATTTCCTCGGTATGTCTTGGAAATGGCGGATATCCCGACATGAACAATGAATACAAGTACCTTCATCCCAATGTATCGATGGTCTCGATCGGTGATCCGGCAGAAACCAATGCACTCGAATTCAATGACGGGAAAATGATCCTTTCCGAACTGAGCACTTTCAGAAAGATCGACTGGAAATATGTTGAGAACACCATTGGCAGAAAAATTCTGCAATACAATATTGATCAATGTGATATCCTGGCACTGGTTGGCTGGTGTAATCCGGATCATGCTACCGATGTCTGGAAAGGAATCATGGAAAACCTGATGCCTGAAAGCAGCTATAAAAAACTGATGCTGTTCGATCTTGCCGATCCCACAAAAAAAAGTAAGGAAGACCTCCGGGAAGTGCTCAAAGTAATCGAAGGTTATACACTTTTTGGGCCGGTAATTCTCGGGATCAACGAAAATGAGACACTGAAATTATATGATATCCTGAATGAAGACAGGGAGGCAAATTATAATGACATGGAAAGTATCGGACAATATATATTCTCAAAACTATCGATTGATGGGTTGCTCATTCACCCGGTTGACCGATGTATCCTCGTTCAGAAAAATGGTTTGATCAACCTCGAAGGTAATGTTGTCATGGAACCTAAAATATCCACCGGCGGGGGTGATAACCTGAATGCTGGATTCTGTGCCGGGTACCTGCTGGGGCTGACCACCGAAGAAAGTCTGATCCTGGGAATGGCCACCTCCGGCGCATATGTCCAAAATGGAAAAAGTCCTTCCGTGAAAGAGATCATTGATTATCTGGGAACCTGGTAATGGGAAGAATTAAAAATTAAAAATTATGAATTAAAAATAGCAGAGCGAATGACGGGTTATGGGCTGCAATCATTTCCTGACTGCTACGATCCTGAAATCCAGTTCCGCCGTATCTCCCAGACCGCGGCCGGAATAGTCTATATTAAATTCCCTCCTGTTAATGTTCTTGGAACCACTGAAAACAATCTCACCCTCCTCATTGATTTCCTCCAGGGTGACAGGTACATTGATGGTCTTTGTAACATCCCGAATGGTCAGTTCACCTTCTACGGTGTATCTATTTTCAACAGCCTGTTTGGCGATCCGTGAAGCTGAAAATATAATTTCGGGATATTTCTCAACGTAAAAAAAATCCTCGCTCCTGAGATGCTCATCCCGTTTTTCATTCCTTGTATCAATGGTGGCAGGATCGATGGTAAGATCCACTTCTGCTTCAAGGAGGTTGTGCCCTATTTCAATCGTTCCGCTAACTCCAGTAAATGATCCTTCAACCGGAAAAATGAACATGACCGGGATCTTAAACCCAATCATCGATTTTTCCGGGACTATGGTCCAGATCCCATCGATTTGCTGATCATTCTGAATGGGGACATTGTAGTGAGAACTGTTGAACAGAATCAGTAATCCGGCTATTACCTGTAACATAAGAATCGATTAATCCTTGTAAAATTATCGTGTGGCTTCGTAATGATAAATTTATATTAATTATTCTTCAGGCCCAAATTTCCAATTCCGCTGGATAAACAATCTTTTGTTATGTAAGTTTATTTACACTTCTCAGGCGTTCTTCATATTCTTTTTTACCGATTTCTCCCCGGGCAAAACGGTCTTTCAGCATGTCCTTCCTGTTTTTGTCCTGGTCCTCTTTGAGGCTGGGGTTTTTTCTTGTATTTTCCGGATTGGACATTCTGACAAATACCCAGAAAAGAATCACAAGAATAACCAACCCCCCGATCCAGATCAGCGCCCATATAAAAGTTTGTCCGACAAGTTCCATACCCGACCTAATTTTCCTTATTAACTTTAAATATTTCTTCCAAAACCATACCATTCCACTGAACTTCCAGGCAATCACCATATCAATGATTTTTTAATAGCCCTGTATAATAAGTTACACACCGAATTGGAATTCTGGGAAAAAAATCCCCATATCTGCTGGCCGTTCATCCAGAAACACTTGAAAAATATCGCTTTTCATCAGTCCGTTTCATTGATCCGTGGCATCACCAGTATTTTCATGACATGATCGATCAATTAAACGATATATATCATAGGTGAAATATGATTTTCGGCATGTTTTAATCCATTCCTCCTGCCTAGCTTTGGGCAGGATTTTATATTTTTTTACAATGAAAAAAATACAAATTTTATTAATTCTGAGCTTTCTCCTGGTCTTTTTAAGTACACCTTCCCGCAGCCAGCCTCACCCGGAACATGATCAAGGATCCTTACAACGGCACAGGTTTTCCTTCATGTGGGCAAACACCCTGGTCCCTGCCGGTAAAAATGCCCATGATGAAGAAAGTGATCTGCTGTTCCCGACCTGGGGCCTGAATTATGAATTCTGGTTAAACAGGCATATGGCCATTGGTTGGCACAATGAATTTGAAATGATGTCCTACATCGTAGACCATGGAAATGAGGCCGTGATGGAAAGGGAATATCCGTACATTACATCGATTGTCCTGATTTATGAACCTCTTAAAAATCTTGCTTTTCATATCGGCCCGGGGTATGAATTTGAAACGAACGAAAGTTTTTTCATTGTGAAAATGGGTGCTGAATATACATTTCCCTTACCCAAATCATTCGATCTTGGGTTTGGATTTTCCTATGACAACAAAAACAAAATTTACGATGCCTGGACATTCGGGTTATTTATAGGCAAAAGGCTGGGGAAAAAGGAATAACCAGATTCGCCTTCTCTCATTTGTCATTGCCTTTTTTATATCTGGAATGTGAAACATTCCATGGATGGAAAACATATTGTCTTCGGCATGCTTACGTCTACAGATAATACCGGATCGGGTTTTCACGGCGTAATGGATCTCTGGATTCCGAAAATCAATGCAAAAGGGGATTTTTATCCATGGCCTTGATAAGATCAAGACATATCAACAAATAGCCGGAAAATCCCGGAAACTATCCTGCTGGAAGATTATGATTTCACGTATTGGCTGAAACGGTCAAGATGTTCCAGAACGAGATCTGCTTCATCATAGATGCCCAGCCATTTCTGGTAATCCCTGCCTTCTGCCAGCTTGTATAACAAGGGATAAACAGGTTTTTCATTTGTCCAGTAATTCTTGTTCAGGAATATCATGGGACTGGCCAGGTCATAGGATTTATAGTGATTCTGGGTAGCATCCTGGAAAATTTCCTGGATGGTTCCGGCACTCCCCGGAGTATATATGATCCCACCGAAAGCCAGGGCAAGCAGCCCTTCTTCACGTACGCTGTTCTCAAAATATTTTGCGATAAGTCCAGCAAAAGGGGTTGCCTGTTCATGGCCGTAAAGCCAGGTCGGAATGCCGATATCGGTCATCCCCATATGTTGTTTGGGAAATTTTTCTCTGACTTCGAATGCTTTCGCCAACCATGAAGGATGTTCATAATTGGGTGCTTCGGAAAGGACATTGATGGCAGTCAGTACTTCATTTCCGGGTCTTCCGGCCATCCAGGCTCCAAGATGCGTGGCTTCCATGGCTCCCGGGCCTCCCCCACTGAGCAACAGGTAACCTTTTTCAACCAGGTTTTTTGCGATGCTGACGACCTTAAAATAATCCTCCTTATCCCTTCCGAGCCTGTGTCCTCCCATGATGGCCACGATCCTGTTTTCATCCACCTCCTCCAGCAGATCCATCATAGCATCGGTTATCGAATGATCATGGAGTTTCTGGGCCAGAGTCTCATAAATGGTATCAGGATAATGCCTCCCTTTCCGGTTGAAATAATCGTAAATCTTAAAATCGGGCGTATCAAGGTAGGACTCAGGCTTGCGCCAGTCATAGTTTTTATATAACTGGTCGATCGTGTATAGTTTTGCCCTGTATGGATTATAGGGCACATTCAGCGGCGGGAAGACCAGGTTATGATCCTGCAGCAAACTGATCTGGATTTTTTCAGACATTCTGCAACCGAGAAAAATACAATCCGAAAATTGTACTTCTGATAATTCCATTTCACAACTTGCCATATCAAGATCCTGAAACGCCATCTGTTTCGGTCTTTTGTTATTCCTTATTGTATTCAGAAAAACATCCAGCGATTCAATTTCTTTTATGATTTGTTTTTTAAGAATTTTCAAAATAATCTATATTTAATGGCCCATGAGGAAAAAATCCCTGGTTATTTGTTTTTTTTGTATTTTAAAAAAACTGAAAAATATTTTTTTTGGCTTACATCACTGCCAATATATGAAAAAGCTTCTTTTCATCGTCACTTCGTTGTGTATTTTTAGTTGTTCCACCGGAATAAAAAACAAAGAAACGGACATCATCAGATCAAATGTTTCCCTGCAGAAGGATCTGTTGAAGGGATGGAATACCTGGAACAATCCCAACCTGCTCTCCTATGTACTCATGCCTGAAGGCCTTTCCCTGAGAATAACTTTCCGCAAAAAAAGAGGAGGACCTTACTGGATGGACCAGGCCTATATCACCGGACCACAGATCAATTTTCCTGAAAAGATCCATCCCATCGCCCATGCCTATGATGGCAGCTATACTTCTCTGGAGGTCGATTGGGCAGGGACCCGCGCCCGGGTTCAGTCTGCCCATGATGGCACTGACATCGTGATCCTGTACACTCCGCTTGAAGTTCCTGAAAATCCCCATTTACTGCTCCTGGAAGCAGGAATATTATGGAATAAACCTGGCAGTACAGGCTGGCACAACGACCAGATACGTGCGGAACTCGATAACCTGACTTTCCCGGTACGTACCACGGGTGAACCAGTCCATGAAAGGTTTCCCTTGCCCGCACCCCATTATGTTCTTGATTCTGACGAGGTTGCAGCATTTTATACAGGAAAAGAAAGAACAGAGGATGAAATCGTGGGCATCATAACCCGGCAAAAAGAAAACTTCGAAAAGGAACAATTTAAATACGGCGAGCTTTCTGAAGGATACGCCGCCATGCAGTCGGTTATCTCCTGGAACATTATCTATGATGCCGGGAATGACAGGGCCATTGCTCCTGTCAGCCGGGTATGGAACGAAACATGGGGAGGATATGTCATTTTTGACTGGGATACCTATTTTACAGCCCTGATGCTTGCACTGGATCAGAAAGAGCTGGTATATTCCAATGCCATTGCCATAACCAACGCAATAACGGAAGAAGGATTTGTCCCGAATCTGGAAGCTTCTTTTGGCGTAAAATCCTTTGACCGGTCGCAGCCACCGGTGGGGAGCATGTGCTGTAAGCTGATCTACGATAAATATGGCGAAAAATGGTTTCTCGAAGAAGTATATGAAGAACTGCTCACGTGGAACCGCTGGTGGGAAAAGGCCCGTGATAACGATGGTTATCTATCCTGGGGTTCTGATCCACACCCATGGGGAATGGAGGGACATTCAAAAGAGGCTGCCCAGTTGGAATCCGGGCTGGACAATTCACCCTTGTTTGATGACGCTGTATTTAATCAGGAAAAAAATGTCCTCGAACTTGCCGATGCCGGTCTGATGGGTCTTTACATCGCCGACTGCAACTACCTGGCCGAGATCGCCGTGGACCTGGGTAGAATGGATGAAGCGGCGGAGATCCAGGCAAGGGCCGTAAAATATGGTCTGAAACTGCAGGAATTATGGGATGATGCGTCAGGCATTTACCGGGATAAATATACCAATACGGGGCTATTCAGCGAACACCTGGCCCCCACTAATTTCTATCCGCTGATTTCAGGGATACCCACGCAGGAACAGGCGGAAAGCATGATCAGGGAACATTTTATGAATCCGGAAGAGTTCTTCGGACAATGGATGATCCCTTCCATCGCAAGGAATGATCCCGGATACAAGGACAACAGTTACTGGCGCGGTCGCATCTGGGCACCCATGAATTTCCTGGTCTACATGGGCCTCAGGAATTACGACCTGCCCAAAACCAGGAAGATCCTTGTTGAAAAATCCCTGAATCTGATCATGAAAGAATGGAAGGAAAACAAACGGGTGTATGAAAATTATAATGCCGAAACCGGTGAAGGTCCCGATGTGCGGAATGCCAATGATTTTTATGCATGGGGGGGAATGCAAGGATTTATTGCTTTGATGGAGGAAGGATATTTTTGAAAGATGAATGATGAATTGTCGAATATCGAATATAGAAAATCGAAAATTACAGAATGGGCTCAGGAGCGTTTTGGAAAATGATCAGTTGAATTTTGTGAAAAATATTTTTTTGTAATGAATGTTGTTGTATACGATAAAAAATCTGATGAAAATATCATCTTACAGGCCGGTCGGTTCCGGTCTTACACAATACATCACTATCCTGTAAATAAACCGGACTCATCTTTCAGCACTAATCCCCCATCAAAGAAAGTTCACCATGCAAGTCCAGCCTGGCCGGATAAAATAAAACCTGCCCTGGATCGTAATCATTATGGCCATGTCATCGACATTCTGCCAACTTTTCTGGATATCGCAGCCCTGCATCCACCGGATATCGATCCGGACCGGATCAGGGTGGAGGGGAAAAGTCTCCTTCCTCTTTTTGAGGGAAATGTGTTTTATCCCGAAAGGTCACTTTTCTGGGAGCACCAGGGTAGCCGGGCAGTCAGGAAGGGTGATTGGAAACTGGTTTTTACCAGGGAAGTCGACAGGCAGGTGGTGAACAGGTTTGAATTATTTAATCTCCGGTCTGACAGATCAGAATGCAAGGATCTTTCTTCCACCCATCCTGAATTGGTTGATGAATTTAGAAAAATGTATGAAAAATGGGCTGATAAGACAGGTGTTGTAGCCTGGGACAGCCTGATCCTGGCCAGGAACTTATGAAATTTTACTACCCTTTTACGATGAAAAATATAATTATTTTTTTGCTTCTTATTTCTCCGGGTTTCCTGATAACAGGGTGTAAACCCGGGATGAACGAAAGTGGAGAGGGAGAAAAGCCCAATATATTATGGATCACCTGTGAGGACATCACCCCCATGCTGGGAACCTATGGTGATAGGGAAGCACATACCCCCAACCT
>JAGTVG010000258.1 GCA_018224645.1 Cyclobacteriaceae bacterium | reverse complement strand
CTGAAAATGTCGGTGGGACTACGCTTGGACGGCCCTATTCTTCGGGGAGCTTCAGTGTATCTCAGGATGGTTTACTGGCCTATACGTATACCACCACCAATCATCCTGCAGATCTGACGACCTTATGTCCGGAGTTGATGCCATGCTTGAAAAAAGATATATCGATGAAAATAAACTGTATGTTACAGGCGGAAGCGGCGGAGAAATCCTGACGGCATGGATCATCGGCAAAACCAACCGTTTCAGGGCGGCGGTCGTGGTCAAACCTGTGATTAACTGGTATAGTTTTGTGCTTTATGCCGATGGTCCCGCTTTTTTCAGCAAATACTGGTTCGGTGAATATCCCTGGGAAAACCCCGATCATTTTTTAAGCAGGTCACCTATTTCACTTGTGGGAAATGTGGAAACACCAACAATGCTTGTGACAGGGGAGGAGGATTACCGGACACCCATAGCCGAGACAGAACAGTTTTATGCGGCCTTAAAACTCAGGCAGGTAAGGACAGCCATGGTCAGGATCCCTGAAGCTTCCCATGGCATTGCCGACAGGCCGAGTAATCTGATTGCCAAGGCGGTATTTATCCTGGAATGGTTCGGGAATTTTCCCTGATCTTTTTTAACCACCACCCAGCTTTTTCCCGCTCAGATTTCCTCCCCACGAGTTGGAGAATGATGAAGTCCAGGATTATTTTTTATCGTCCGTAAAAAAATTAGCATGTTGAATTTAATCCATATATATTTGCCTGATCAGGGCCAATCTTTATTCGCTGCATGGAAAAAATCAAAACTGAGACACAGAAGCCAGGAGGGGGTAGAGGAAAAGAGACATTATTCAGGGTAACTTTCCGGAATCAGATCAACCATATTCAGATTGCCGATAATAAGGCAAACATGATCATTACGATTAATTCTTTGATCATCACGGTGTTGATCGGTTTATCAGGATATAGTACTATTTCCACAGGAAACCTGTTCAATCAGATCAATATCATTATCCCGGTTACGCTGATCATCCTGACCTGTCTTTTATCGGTAGTGTTCGCGATCCAGGCTGCCAGGCCCAAGATCATCCGGAACAAAAAAACCAACCCGCTGGATCTCAAGTCTAAAACCAGTCTTCTCTTTTTTGGTACGATATCGAATAAATCGCTGGATGATTATATGAATGAAATGGATAACCTGATCAACTCAAAATCATCCATTTATCATACCATGGTCATTGATATTTATAACCAGGGGAAAGTACTTAACCGGAAATATACCCTGCTGAGCATTGCCTACCAGATTTTCATGTATGGATTTGTCTTCAGTGTACTCACATTCCTGGTCATATTCCTGTTCTCATCCCCTACTATTTAAAAAAAACCCCACAGATAACATCCCTTGGAGGGATGTTATCTGTGGGGTTTTTTTATAACCCGCAAACAAATTATTATGTAATGTGTTTTTTTTTGCGTAAGATTCGTTTTAAACGAATCAATTATATGAAAGCAATCTACAACTATGACCGGTAGAACACTGATATTTTTGTTGATACTGATACATTATTCCTGTATCCCGCTGGATAAGGAGGTCCCGCCCGATCCCCGTACGTTTGACCCTCCGGATACCAACCTCAGACAATTAAGTTCATCATTGCCCTATTTTAAGGATTACCTTCAGGCCATGGATCATATCAATCTTACCGATTTTCTGGAAGGAGATGGGCCATTTACCGTTTTTATGCCAAATCAGCTCGCATTCACCAGATTCCGGATTAATAATGAAATAAGCAGTGCAGAACAGATCCCGGATGATAAATTGAAAAATATTCTTCTTTACCATATCATTCCTGGTCACTGGACATTGCTGCAGATTCCGGGGGGGTATTATCCCACTTATGCCATTGAACAAACAACCAGTAATCCGATAGATCTCTTTATTGATTCCAATGATCTTTTCAGATTGAATGGGATCGTTGCCATGGACGAGCCTGATCTGGAAACCATCAATGGTGTGATTCACAGCATTTCGGAGGTACTTACCATACCCACAGTGATGACCCACCTCTCAGTCAACAGGGAATTATCGATGATCTATGATATCCTGAACAGTGATTATCTTGACCAGGAATTACAACAACAATTCCATCAGGACATCCCTTTTACTTTTCTTGCACCAACAAACCTGGCGTTGGAGATGTTGCTGGAAGAACATGAAGAATGGCAGTCTTACAAAGATATTCCCCGTGAAACTTTGAAAAATATTTTAGCATACCATCTGGTGACCGGGAATAACCTCCTGCTGAAAAATATCCTCGAGGACAGGATGATAAGCACCCTGAATGGAACAAGCTTCACGATTGAACCAGAGTTCACCGGCTGGGTAATCCGTGACAGATTTGGGACGACCGCCCGTGTGACCATCAATGATATCCAGGCGGTCAATGGGGTGATCCACTCGGTCGACAGGGTGTTGATGCCTTAATATATTCGAGGCTGTCTCAAAAGTGTCATTTCGATCCCGCCTGTGGCGGGAAGAAAACTGAAATAGTATATACAAGTAATAATCAAGCATTAACAGATTCCTCCATTTCAGTCGGAATGACATTTTGGACACTTTTGAGACAGCCTCGAATATTATGGTCAAACCAGGCTTGCCTTCAGTTTGATCTCTGTTCCGCCATACAACCTCGATATCGGGCATTTCTGTTTAGCTTCAGCAGCAAGTTCATTGAATTTATCCTTGGATATTCCATCGCATTTTACCTCCGTATTTAATTCGATTGTTGTGATTTTAGGCCCGGTATCATCCTTATCAAGATGTACCGTAGCATTGGTTTCAATACGATCGGGCGAAAATTTTTCCTTGCTGATCAAGCCAGATAAAAACATTGAAAAACAGCCGGCAATGGCTGCTCCAACAAGTTCTTCCGGATTGGTCCCATCTCCCTCTTCAAACCTTGAAGCGAAAGTGTAGGGACCGCTGTAATTACTGAAATTCATGGTACCTTTTCCATCCTTAAGGGTACCTTTCCATTGGGCTTGTGCTTTTCTTACTGACATAATAAATTTTTAGTTTTATTGATAAAAATAGAACAGATATCTTAATAATGCCAACGGATTGTAAGATATATATGAGAGATTCTTATCTTCTGATGTAGGTGATCTGGACCAGGGTATGATCAAAATTCCTGCACTGGCTGATCCTGAACCGTTTTGACCCGGTACTGTGGGAAAAGAGGGGAATCCCGGCACCCAGGACCGCCGGAACAATGCTGACGATCATTTCATCGATGAGATCAGCATCCAGGAACAATCCGTTGATTTGTCCGCCGCCCACCAGCCAGATATCCTTTCCCAGTCCCTTTTTTAATTTATTGATGAATGTCCCGATATCAGAATCAATGAATTCTACCGGGAAATTTTCATTGTTTGTATGGTTCCTGCTGAAAACAAATTTTTTTTTATCCGGGTATGGGAACGAAATCCCGAATCCCACGATCTCACGATAAGTCCCGTATCCCATGAGGGTTGTATCGATGGATTTATAAAATTCAGGGTAATCATATGAATTCTCAGGGTTGTTGGGCTGATCCGGGTCCCGGAGCCAGTCGACACTGCCCTCCTTGGTGGCGATGTAGCCGTCAATGCTCGTCGCAATGTAGAGTTTTACTTTTTTCAGGATTACATTATGATAGCGACTTGTGATAACATCATGGCAACTGATAAAAACCTCTTGTCGGAAAATGATCTGAATGTTTCATATTGTGATCCACCCGGTACAGGACAGGAATGATTTTTCCGTGGATAAAATGATGATCGATACGCAGGAAAAAAATAAACCTGTTTCGGAAACTGAAACCAAATCCATGGCCGGCTTCTTCAAATGCATTGGTAAAATGGCGGCGGAGTTTAAAATAATTATAACTGTAGGGAATGTCGTTGTAATCCCCGCAGATAATTAAGGGATATGGACATTCGGATGTATGTTTCAGAAGCTTATCGATTTCATCTGAACGTCTGATCGCCCCGTTTTTCAATTTACTGGCCAGGCCTTTCATTTTACTGTCGTAATCGTCCGGATCTCTATAGGTGCTAAAATTAATCCTCATGGACGACAGATGAACATTATATATTCTGAGGGTGTCTTCATCTATTTTCAGGTCTGTATATATACAGTTATTCCCGGAATTTTCATTGAAAAGAAGGGCTCCCCGGCCGATAATGGGATAACGGCTGAAGGTGGCCAATCCTGAATATTCGTATCCGTTGGAAAATGTGGTGCTGAGCAGATAGGTTTCATATCCCATTTCCGCCATTTTTTCCGTTACATTCCGTACAGGATTTCTGCTGTTGCTGTAATATTCCTGTATACATTTTATTTCAGAAGTATCTTCCCGGATCCAGTCGATTATTTCCGGACCGGAAACCAGATTTCTGGCATTCAGACTCATGACTTCAATTACTTTTTTATTCTGGTTGATTTCAGGATTGAAATCATAACTGAAGGTAATGTTTATAAACGGTATGCCGGTCAGGAGGGCGATCAAAGGCCAGACGATCGATAATTTTCGCAGGACCGCCAGCAGGATGAACAGGATGAGGTTGATGATCACCATGGGCAGGATACCATAGATCAATAATCCTGCAGGCCAGAATTTTTCCGGCGGGATCAGGGCAGATGAATAGCATATCAGCGTGAAGATCAAAACGATTAAGGGAATACTTTTCAGAAGTTGTCCCATTCTGTATATCATACTGCTGAAATTTTGTGCAAATCTACAATGGAAGATTTAACAGGAGGGATTAAAACGGATTAAATCTCTGTAAATAATTTCCGGATGTAAGGACAGCGGGTTTGTGGATTTGAGGATTTGTGGATGGAGTCAATCCTTCAATCCTTCAATCCTTCATTCATTGAACGGGGGATTTGCAGATATCCACCTTCCCGGCTACCTATTCGCTTATCCGTGTTTCCCTGTCTGCGGCAGGCAAGCACGTCTCCACATTTTCACTTTTCCCGCCGAAACTTTATCGTTGGCAGGGTTCCCGTTTCCAATTCTCAATGTCATTCAAAT
>JAGTVG010000257.1 GCA_018224645.1 Cyclobacteriaceae bacterium | reverse complement strand
GCCGGATATTACTGAGGTCTGATTTTTTTCGTCCCGGAATACAATTCATATTCCAGGAGCCTGCATTCGATATTGCCGTTGAGGAATGGAATTTTTCTTCTGGTTCTTAACCCAATTTGTTTACCGAGATTGGTGTTTCCCGTAAAAACATAACCTGTATAGCCATTGCATTTCTGTTTGAAAAAATTTCCGATCGATTCATAAAGCGGTTCAAGTTTTTCTTCTTCTCCCAGGCGGAGGCCATACCCCGGATTCATGATGAGAATTCCCGGAGGGGAAGGGATTGCGATGTCCTTAAAATCCCGTGTTTCGAATGCTATCAATCCTTCAACGCCTGCTTTCTGCGCATTCATCATGGCCTGTCTTACCGCTCCGGGGTGTATATCCGATGCATGGATATGAACCCGGCAGTCCCGGTCTACTTCATCCTGGATCTTTTTTTTCAACGTCATATAGGTTTCATCAACCGGTTCTTTTAAATGTTTGAAACTATAGTTGTCCCTGTACAGACCCGGGTATCTCCCGGAGGCGACTAAAGCCGCCTCGATGGCCAGTGTCCCACTGCCGCACATGGGATTGATGAACCGGTCTGCATGATCCCATTGCATGGAATAAATGATAGAAGCTGCAAGCGATTCAGCTAACGGGGCTTTCCATGAATGTTCGCGGTATCCATGTTTGGCGAGTGTTTCCCCGCTTGTATCGATATAGATCTCACAATGGTTGCTGACCCACCGGATGAACAGGACCAGATGATCATGCTGATTCCCGCTATCCGGTCTTTTCTGATATTTTGCGCTGAACCTGTCGGCTATGGCATCCTTCATTTTCAGGTTGACTATCCTGAAATCATTAATATTGTCCTGGCGGACGAAGGAATGGATGCTGAAATATCCCTTTAAGGGAATGATTTCTTCCCAGGATATTTTTTTTATCGCAGCATAAAGGTCATTCAGGCTGCCTGCGTCAAACTGATCCAGGAAGAACAACACCCTGTGCGCCGTTCGGAGGTATAAATTTAAGTGGATGGTATCCTGAAGCGTCCCCTCTGTTTCAACATGCAGTTTATCCTGGGCCATTACCGGATAACCCAGGTCAATAATTTCTTTTTTGACCATTTCGCCTGTGTAAAGGGCATGTGTGATGACAATTTTCCTTGTATCAGGGGATTTCAAAAGAATTATTTTTAGATCAGGAAGTGAATTTTGAGGTAAGGTATTCGCGGTTCAACCGGGCGATGTGTGTAAATTCAATTCCTTTCGGACATTCTGCCGAGCAGGCATAGGTATTCGTACAGGAGCCAAATCCCTCCTTATCCATCTGTTCGACCATTTTCTGCGCCCTTCTTTTCCGTTCCACCTTTCCCTGAGGCAACATGGCCAGCTGGGAGATCTTCGCCGCCACAAACAGCATGGCAGATGCATTTTTACAGGCAGCCACACAGGCGCCGCATCCGATACAGGCGGCGGCATCCATCGCAACTTCAGCATTTTCCCTGGCGATCGGAATGGCATTTGCATCCGGAGCCGCGCCGGTGTTTACCGAGATGAATCCACCCGCCTGGATGATCCTGTCGAAAGCACTCCGGTCGACCACCAGGTCCTTGATGACAGGAAAAGCCCTGGCCCTCCAGGGTTCAATGGTGATGGTCTGTCCGTCCTGGAAGGTACGCATATGGAGCTGGCATACCGTGATCTCCTCTTCGGGGCCATGCGGCCGGCCATTGATAAACAGACTGCAGGTCCCACAGATTCCTTCCCGGCAGTCATGATCAAAATGAATGGGATCCTCTCCTTTTTTGGTCAATTCTTCATTCAGAATATCGAGCATCTCCAGGAAAGAACTGCCTGAGGAAACATCATTAACCTGATAGGTTTTAAATTCACCCCTGGATGCTGCATTTTTCTGACGCCATACCTTTAATGTATAACTTCTTCCTTTTTCCATTATTTATAGCTTCTTTGAGTCAATTTAACATTTTCAAATTTTAAATTCTCCTTATGCAATACTTCGGGTTTATTATCGCCTTTATATTCCCAAACCGAAACATAGGAAAAATGCTCGTCATTCCTTTTTGCCTCTCCCTCTTCCGTCTGGCTTTCCTCCCTGAAATGTCCCCCGCATGATTCTCTCCTGTCCAGGGCATCATCGATCATCACCTCTCCCAGTTCCATAAAATCAGCTACCCGGAGGGCCTTCTCAAGGGTCATATTCAATTCTTCATTGATACCCAATACTTTTACGTCTTTCCAGTAAGCCTCACGCAATTCCCGTATTTCTTTTTTTGCTTCCTTCAGGCCTGTTTCGTTCCTGGCCATTCCACAGTTTTCCCAGAGTATCCTGCCAAGTTCCTTATGAAACTCATCAACGGTACGGTTGCCATTGATGTTTAATAGTTTATTAATCCTGTGTTTTACTTCCTCCTCAGATTTTTTAAACTCCGGATGGTCTTCCGGTACTTTATCATAGGGCATGCCGGCCAGATAATCACCAATGGTATACGGGATAATGAAATATCCATCAGCAAGACCCTGCATCAGTGCGCTCGCCCCAAGGCGGTTGGCCCCATGATCGGAGAAATTACATTCACCTGTCGCATACAGGCCGGGGATATTGGTCATCAGGTTATAATCAACCCAGAGTCCGCCCATGGTATAGTGGATCGCCGGATAGATCATCATCGGCGTATTATATGGATTGTCTGCGGTAATCTTTTCATACATCTGGAACAGGTTGCCGTACTTCGCCTTGATCACATCAATCCCGAATTGTTTGATAGCATCCCTGAAGTCCAGATAAACGGCCAGGCCGGTTTCACCCACGCCCCGTCCTTCGTCGCATACATTTTTGGCATTTCTTGAGGCAACATCCCTGGGGACAAGGTTTCCGAAGGATGGATAGATCCTTTCAAGATAATAATCCCTTTCATCTTCAGGCACGTCATTCGGCTGAATTTCCTTCTTCCGGATCTTTTCCACGGTGGATTTTTCCTTAGGTACCCATACACGGCCATCGTTTCGTAAAGATTCCGACATCAGGGTAAGCTTTGATTGCTGATCGCCGTGAACTGGAATACATGTGGGATGTATCTGCGTAAAACATGGATTGGCGAATAGAGCGCCTTTTTTATGGGCCCGCCATACTGCCGATCCATTGCATCCCATGGCATAGGTGGCCAGGAAAAAGACATTTCCATACCCTCCGGTGGCCAGAACAACTGCATGGGCACTGTGGGATTCGATCTTTCCGGTGATGAGATTCCGGGCAACAATACCCCTCGCTTTCCCTTCCACCAGCACCAGGTTTAGCATTTCCGTCCTTTTATATAGTTTGACTTTTCCCGCAGCTACCTGCCGGCTCAGGGCTGAATATGCTCCCAGCAATAATTGCTGGCCCGTCTGGCCCCTGGCATAAAATGTCCTGGAAACCTGGGCGCCGCCGAAGGAGCGGTTATCCAGTAAACCCCCATATTCCCGGGCGAATGGAACCCCCTGGGCAACACATTGATCGATGATGTTGTTGCTTACCTCCGCCAGCCGGTAGACATTTGCCTCCCTGGATCTGTAATCGCCGCCCTTGATGGTATCATAAAAAAGCCTGAATATACTGTCATTATCGTTCGGGTAGTTCTTGGCAGCATTGATCCCACCTTGGGCCGCTATGCTGTGAGCCCTCCGGGCGCTGTCCTGATAAAAAAAGGCTTTGACGTTATAGCCCATTTCTCCAAAAGAGGCGGCGGCAGATGCCCCGGCCAATCCTGTTCCTACCACGATGATATCATATTTTCTTTTATTCGCCGGGTTGACAAGTTTTAAATTGAACTTATGTTTCGTCCACTTTTCAGCGAGTGGTCCTTCTGGAATTTTAGAATCAAAAACCATAATACTATTCAATTAACCATTTAAGTCTATTTGAAAAAAAATATGTAAACAGGCATTGCTGCAAATCCTGCCGGAATAAAGACGGCATACAGCTTTCCAAGGAATCTGATTGCCGGTGTATATCTTTCATGTTCGATCCCAAGGGTTTGAAAAGCACTCTGGAAACCATGCCAGAGATGGATTGCAAGGGCAATCAATCCAATCAGGTAAATCACCAGGGTAGCGGAAGATTTAAATTGTGCCGCCACAAGGGCATAAAGATTTTTATTACCGAGGGTATCAATTTCAAAATCGGTGGTTCCTCCCATTTTAAACTGCCACCAGAAATCCTTCAAATGGATCACGATAAAAATCAACACCAGGGAACCGAGGAGCATCATGCTGCGGGATGCCCAGGTGCTGTTCTCATTCGCATTTGAAACGGCATATCCAGCCGGCCTTGCTTTTTTATTGGAGATCCAGAGCCATGCCGCGATCACAGAATGGGCAAGAATAGACAGATAGAGAACATAGGATACGGATTTGATGAGGACATTGGTTGACATGAATGCCGAATATGCATTAAATGCCTCCCCGCCGTCTTCCTTGAATACTGCAAGATTCCCCAGGAGATGTATGACCAGGAACATAATCAGAAAAATGCCAGTCAGTGACATCAGCAGCTTTCGTCCAATAGAACTTGTGAAAGTTTCGGTGAACCAACTCATAATATCAATAATTTAAAAATCTGAGTTATTTTGAACAAGATTAACGGTACCAGAATTCAGTAACCACGTGAGTATGTCATCTCTTGTTCAAAAATACAAATATTGTTTACAATACCTGAATATTTATTTGATTGATGATCTAACTTATTGTTAATTTTATTTGTTTGTATATTAGTTATTTTATTTAAAACGTTTATTTGATAAAGTGTTGTAGGAATCATTCATGAGGTTAATGAAATTTGGAATAGCGATCCTGGTAATCCTATTGGTAAATGCCGCGGAATCATTCGGTACACACATCAGGGCAGGGGAGATCATCGCCACATTGATCGACTGCCAGTCAAACACATACAGGTTATCCCTGATCGGTTATACCGATACCGGTTCCACGGTTGTATTTGGCGGAGGACTCATGAATTTCGGCGATGGTTCGGAGGAGCAGACCTTTGAAGCCGGCAATCCCGATGTTTTTCAGGACCTTGGTCAGGAAGTTGCCCTGAATATTTTTTATACAACCCATACATTTCCCGGGCCGGGGACATATACCATTCAATACCGGGAGTTCAACAGGAATGCCAGCGTTGCCAACATGGATAATTCGGTCAATACACCTTTTTATGTAGAAACAGTCATCGTTATAGATCCTTTTTTCGGGTGTAACAATACTCCCGTTTTATTAAATCCCCCGCTTGACAGAGGTTGTGTGGGGAAAGCGTTTTATCATAATCCGGCAGCCTGGGATGTGGATGGCGATAGTTTATCCTACGAAATTGTCGTTAACAAGCAGGACCGTAATGTCCCTGTTTCAAATTTCAGGTTACCCCATGTCTACGATCTTTCAGTGGACGGATCAGTCATGAATGAAGAACAAACCGGTCCGCCTACCTATACGCTGGATCCGGTAACCGGGGATCTGATCTGGGATGCCCCGGGTACGGAGGACGAATACAATATCGCCTTTATCATCAAGGAATGGAGATATTTTCCCGAACTCGATGAATGGATCGAGATGGGATATGTCACACGGGATATGCAGATCATTACTCAGGAATGCGAAAATGAACGTCCTGAACTGACCCTTCCGCCCGATACATGTATTGAGGCAGGAACATTGCTGGAAGAAGTCATCATGGCCGTAGATCCTGATGGTCACAGGATGACCATTGAAGCTTTTGGCGGTCCTTTTGAATTATTATCCTCACCCGCTACTTATTCACCCCTGCCTGAGGATCCGGTCAATCCTCAACCTAATCCTGCAGCCATTGATTTTACATGGCAGACGAATTGTTCGCATGTCCGTTCCAGGCCATACCAGATAACGGTCAAGGCCACGGATTTTCCCGACCGTCTTGAAGGCCCTTCCCTTGTGGATTTTGCCACATGGAATATCACCGTTGTGGGGCCGGCACCGGAGGGGCTGACCGCCGAAGGACAGCCGGGCAGGAGGATTAACCTGGCATGGGACGAATACCTTTGCGAACAGAATGCAGGAACCATGCAGATCTGGCGGAGGGTTGACAGTTATGCATTCGAACCTGATAATTGTGAGACCGGCATGCCGGAATATGCCGGATATGAACTGATCAATACCGTTCCCATCGGCCAGACGGAATACCTGGACGGGGGCGGTGCCCAGGGCCTGGCCTATGGGGCCACCTATTGTTACAGGATCGTCGCTGAATTTAATTTACCTGCCGGCGGCGAAAGTTATGTATCGGAAGAGGTATGTGTTACCATCGAGGAGGACGAGGAAAGGTTCGGACCTGTCATCACCAGGGTGAGTGTTGTGGAAACAGATAAAACGGCAGGCATCATCGATCTTCAATGGACATCCCCCTTCGAGGTGGATCCTGCGGTATTTCCTCCCCCGTATGCCTATGAAATCTACCGCTACAACAATCAGGCAGGTACCGGGAATTTTACCGGCCCCATTGCGGTTGCCGATACTTTTTATACAGATACAGGGCTTGATACAGATGTCAATGAACTCAGTTACCGCATTGTAGCCTATGATGCCAACGATGTGGTCGTCGATACATCCGCTCTGGCCTCATCAGTAAAACTGGAAGGCATCTCCATGGTCAACAGCCTTGAATTATTCTGGAGAGCTAATGTACCCTGGTCCAATAACACGCAGGAATATCCATGGCATTATATATACAGGGACCATGTGGATGTCTCCGATGAGTCGTTGCTGATCCTGATCGACAGCGTGAATGTGAATCTTACCGGCTTCAGATACATGGATTCCGGTCAGATCTTCGGTGAAGTCCTTGATGAAAACCTGGTTTACAGATATTATGTGACTACCCAGGGATCCTACGGGAATCCACAGATCATCGAACCGCTTATCAACAATTCCCAGATCATTGGATTGCAGCCTAACGATACCATTATTCCGTGCGTCATCATTGAGATCCCGCTGGAGGATATATATGCCGTGAACGATTGCCAGGAATTTATCCAGGATAAGCCCTGCAATTTCGAGGATTACTATCATGAGATCTTCTGGAATGCCTCACCTGCCGGAGACGAGAATGATCCATGTTATGTCGACATCACCTATTATGAAATATGGTTTTCGGAAGATTGTTCGGAAGAATCCTATGTTCTCATTGGCCAGGCAAGCGATACGGTTTTTCTCCATGAGAATCTTGAAAGTTACAAAGGATGTTATAAGATCAGGGCTGTCGACCGTTCAGGGAATACCTCTGAATTCAGCGAGGTGATCGCCTTCGAAAATTGTCCTTATTATGAATTGCCGAATATTTTTACACCGAATAATGATGGCAGCAACGATGTATTCAGGGCATATGATTTTCCACTTGATAAATGTCCGAGGTTTGTCCAGTCGGTGACAATAAGAATTTATAACCGATGGGGGAAGGAAGTATTTTCAGGATCAAGCGAGGGCGAAAGCAGCATTCTCATCAATTGGGATGGGGTATCCAACGATGGGGTGGTGCTCAGCACGGGTGTTTATTATTATGAGGCCGAAGTGATCTTTAATGCCAATGACCCGGATCTGCAGATGGAGCGTTTCCGGGGATGGGTTCAGATTTTGAGATGATGTAATTATTATTTATTTTCGGGGCTGTTTACTATGCACTGAAATGGCCAGGAAATATTTTTCTGTCGGGAGCCTGCTTATCTTTAGCGAATCAAATACTTTTTTTAAATCTGGGTAAATTTCCTGCTGGCCCTAAAAAATACTGAATGGTATTGAATTAAAGTTTTAATATTTAGTTTTGCTGACTCATTTGGAGAAAAAAGTATGAAAGCTTATATATTTCCTGGACAAGGAGCTCAATTCCCGGGTATGGGAAAGGATCTTTATGAAAATTCGGAAAGAGCAAAAATTTTATTCGAATCAGCCAATCAGGTCCTGGGCTTCCGGATCACGGATATCATGTTCAATGGAAATGCAGAAGAGCTGAAACAGACCAATGTGACCCAGCCAGCCATATTTTTGCATTCTGTGATCAGCGCGCTGATGTCCAAACATTTTTTTCCGGACATGGTAGCGGGACACTCACTGGGTGAATTTTCAGCCCTTGTTGCCAACCAGGTTTTAAAATTCGAGGATGGATTGAAGCTTGTTGCCAAACGGGCCGATGCCATGCAGAAAGCCTGTGAACTCAATCCATCTACCATGGCCGCCATCATCGGGCTCCAGGATGAAAAGGTAGTCGCCATCTGTGATTCGATCGACGATGTGGTGGTTCCTGCAAATTATAATTGTCCGGGTCAGCTTGTAATTTCGGGTTCAGTAGAAGGGATCGAAACTGCCTGTAAGAAGATGAAGGAAGCAGGCGCAAAAAAAGCGATGCAACTTCAGGTGGGCGGAGCATTCCATTCCCCGCTGATGGAACCGGCACGGGCAGAACTCGAAAAAGCCATTTTGCATACCACATTTAATGAACCCAGGTGCCCGGTCTATCAAAATTATACTTCCCGGCCGCATACTGACGTCGAAGAAATCAAAAAAAACCTTAATCTTCAACTCACTGCTCCCGTTAAATGGACACAGTCAGTAAGAAATATGGTATCCGATGGTGCGGAGGAATTCATTGAATGTGGTCCCGGAAAAGTTTTACAGGGACTGGTGAAAAAGATCTTTCCTGAAATGACGGCGCATAGCCTTTCCTGATCTTC
>JAGTVG010000256.1 GCA_018224645.1 Cyclobacteriaceae bacterium | reverse complement strand
TGTTAATCCTCACGGAATTTAGAATTTCTTCAGAATTTTTTGTGAATTTTATATCTGAATCCGTAATTCCGCGTAGTTTTCACTTGAAGATTTTTTATACACATGAATAAAGTCGTCCGAATTGTTCTTTTCATTGTCATTACGATTGTCATCGTGGGTCTGATCCTTTACCCGAAACTCAGACCGGAAGAAACAGGTGCCCAGGTTAGCGCACAACAGGAGAGTTCAATTTTACCGGTAGAAGCTGTAGTTATCCAGCCAAGAAGGATCGAAAATATCATCAAAATAACCGGGGCAATCATCGCCAATGAATCCGTTGCCTTAAAAAGTGAAATCTCGGGCAAGATCGAAAAAATATATTTTCAGGAGGGACAGCGGGTGAAAAAGGGAGATCTGTTGCTGGAAATCAATGATGAGGAAATGGTGGCCCAGGTGGAACGTTTGAAATATACCCAGAAACTGAATGAAGACATGGAATTCAGGCAGCGCCAGTTACTGGAAAAGGAAGCGATCAGCCGGGAAGAGTATGACATTGCCCTGACAACCTTAAATACTACACAGAGTGATATTAAGGAAAGGGAAGCCAGATTGGCGAAACATAAGATATATGCGCCCTTCAACGGCATTATCGGCCTGAGGCATGTCAGCGAAGGAAGTTATATTTCACCGGCTGATCTTGTTGCAAACATGTACAACATCAATCCCATAAAAATAGAATTCTCAGTTCCGGGTAAATACAGCACCGTCGTGAATAAAGGTGATACCATCAATTTTACCACCGAAGCTTCCGAGGATGAATTTACCGGGACCATTTATGCCGTTGAACCCCGGATCGATCCCACGACAAGAACTTTGCTGATCCGGGCGATCTGCCGAAACGATGAAGAAGTATTGATCCCCGGCCAGTTTGCAAATATTAATTATATCCTGGATGTTTTACCGGCTGCGATGATGGTTCCCTCGGAATCCATCATCCCTGAATTGAACAGTCACAAGGTCTATACATTCAGGAACGGCCTGGTGGATCAGGCCGAGATAAGTATAGGCTTACGTACTGAAAATGAGGTTCAGATCACAAAAGGGGTTGATCCGGGTGATACGGTGATCACTACGGGTATTTTACAGGTCAGGCAGGGAATGCCGGTGAATATCACGAATATTAATTAAAATGGGAAATGGCTAGTTTATCAAGAATAAGCATCAACAGGCCGGTACTGGCCATCGTATTATCCCTGACGATCCTGTTATTCGGGATCATCGGTTTCTTTTTTCTCGGTATCCGGGAATATCCGAGCGTAGACCCGCCCATCATTAATGTTTCGACCACCTACGTGGGCGCCAACGCCGAAGTGATTGAAACACAGATCACTGAGCCCCTTGAGGAATCGATCAATGGGATTGAAGGGATTAAAAGCCTTTCATCAGCCAGCAGGGACGGCCGCAGTTCCATTACGGTTGAATTCGGGCTGGAATCAAACCTGGAAGCAGCAGCCAACGATGTAAGGGACCGGGTTTCGCGTGCCTTGCGGCAATTGCCACCGGATGCTGATCCTCCGATCGTAACCAAGGCCGATGCCGATTCCGACCCGATAGTCCTGTTACAGATCTCGAGTGAAAAACGGAATCTGATGGAATTATCAGAGATTGCCAATAATGTTTTCAAGGAACGTTTCCAGACAATTCCGGGTGTAAGCCAGGTGATGATCTGGGGTGAAAAACGGTATTCCATGCGTCTGTGGATGGACCCTGATAGGCTGGCCGCCTATGAGCTGACCCCTCTCGATGTTTACAATGCAGTTAATTCCCAGAATCTGGAACTGCCTACCGGAGCGCTCGAAGGGACCAGTACGGAACTCACCATCCGGACGATCGGACGTTTATCCACGCCTGAAGAATTCAATAACCTGATCGTAAAAGAAGTGGGAGATATTATCGTGAAATTCCGGGATATCGGAAGGGCGGAATTCTATCCCGAAAATGACAGGACCATGCTGCGGACCAATGGCATTCCCATGGTGCTGAATGCAATCGTTCCCCAGCCGGGATCCAATAACCTTGAAATTGCCGATGAATTTTACCGCCGCTGGGAATCGATTAAAAAGGATCTTCCGCCGGACATCCATACTGCGATTGGATTTGATACGACAGAATATATCCGGGATTCGATCAAGGAAGTAGAACAAACCATATACCTGGCTTTTACCCTGGTTGTACTGATCATCTTCCTGTTCCTGCGTGACTGGCGGACAACCTTGATCCCGGTCATTACCATCCCGATTTCCCTGATCGGTACTTTTTTCGTGATGTATCTGGCCGGTTTTTCAATCAATATACTCACCATGCTGGGCATAGTTCTGGCGATAGGTCTGGTGGTGGATGATGCGATCGTTGTTCTTGAAAATATATACACAAAAATTGAGGCCGGAGAAAAACCCTTATTGGCTGCGATGGAAGGGGCGAAGGAAATATTCTTTGCCGTTGTTTCCACAACGGTCGCCCTTGCTGCAGTGTTTTTACCGGTAATCTTTTTACAGGGGCTTACGGGCCGGTTATTCAGGGAATTCGGGATCGTGGTTTCATTTGCAGTCATCATTTCCTCGTTTGTGGCACTTTCATTGGCACCCATGTTATCATCAAGAATACTGAAACGCAGGGAAACCCATAATGCATTTTACAACGCGACCGAACCATTTTTTATCTGGCTGAACAAACTGTACGCCGAATCCCTGGAAGGTTTCATGCGATTAAGGTGGATTGCGTTTGTGATCATCCTGTTGTCAGGAATAGGGATTTATTATTTCATGAAGGTAATACCCTCTGAATTATCGCCGATGGAGGACAGGGCTAATTTCAGGGTAAGGGCAACCGGGCCTGAAGGGGCAACATTCGAATACATGGACCTTTGGGTTGAAAAAGTGCTGGATATCGTGCGTGAGGATGTGCCTGAAGCTGAAATGATCGTTTCCATTACCTCCCCGGGTTTTGGTGGTGCATCCTCCAACTCCGCCATGATGATAGCCAAGCTGGTGGACGCGGATGAACGACAACGTACCCAGACAGAAATTGTTAACAGTCTGCGTCCGGAGTTAAATAAAATAACCATGGCCAGGGCTTTCGTGGCAGAACCGCAATCCATCGGTTCGCGGCGCTCCGGACTTCCTGTACAATATGTGATACAGGCACCCACTCTCGATAAACTGAAAGAAATTATTCCTGTTTTTCTTGAAAAAGCCCAGCAGGATCCTGCGTTCGATTTTGTGGATGTGGACCTGAAATTTACCAAACCGGAGGTGAAAATAGAGATCAACAGGGAGAAAGCCCGCAGCCTGGGCGTTTCGGTAAGGGATGTAGCCCAGACACTTCAGCTTGGATTAAGCGGACAGAGGTTTGGCTATTTTGTCATGAACGGAAAACAGTATTACATCATCGGCCAGGTTACCAGGGAAAACAGGAATGATCCTCTCGATCTGAGGTCCCTTTATGTGCGTAGCAATAATGGGGCACTGATACAGCTCGATAACCTGATTACCATGGAGGAACAATCCTCACCACCGCAATTATACCGTTATAACCGGTTTGTTTCGGCCACTGTCTCGGCAAATCTTGCCGGAAATACAAAACTTGGCGATGGTTTGGAAGCCATGGACAGAATAGCAGATGAAGTGCTGGATGATACCTACTCCACGGCCCTTGCCGGACAATCCAAGGAATATTCAGAAAGTTCCGGCAACCTTTATTTTGCCTTTGCGTTTGCGCTGATCCTGATCTACCTTGTTCTTTCCGCCCAGTTTGAAAGTTTCCGTGATCCGCTGATCATCATGTTTACCGTACCCCTCGCACTTGCCGGTACATTGATCTCCCTCTGGTATTTCGGGGAATCCCTGAACATTTTCAGTCAGATCGGGATCATCATGCTGATCGGCCTGGTTTCGAAAAACGGCATTCTGATCGTAGAATTTGCAAATCAGCGGAAAGCTGCCGGAATGAATATATATGATTCGATTGTTGGCGCTGCAAAGGCCCGCTTCAGACCTATTTTAATGACCAGCTTATCCACCGTCCTCGGGATCCTGCCGATTGCGCTGGCATTGGGTGCCGGAGCAGAAAGCCGGGTATCCATGGGGGTCGCCGTGATCGGAGGACTGATATTTTCGACCGTTCTAACCCTTTTTGTGATCCCTGCCATTTATACATACCTGACAAGTAAAAAAGGAAGAATGTCACGGTTTTAATGAATATTAAAAGTGAGTTATAAAAATGAAAAGAAGTCTTATATTTCTTAACCTTATATTTTTTGTCGGATTGGGCAAGTTATATGCACAGGATACGCTTGAACTTGCCACAGCCGTTCAGATTGGCCTTGATAATAACTTCAACATAAAAATTGCCGAGGGACAGCAAAAGATCCTGGAAAATGACAACACCCTTGGCAACGCCGGATTTTTACCGACCCTCGATCTGAGCGCGGCCCAGCGGTATACGCTTGAAAATACGACCCAGCAATTTATCAGCGGGGATCAGCAGAACAGGGATGGGGCGAAATCCAATAATTTTTCAGCAGGGGGGGCATTCAACTGGGTCCTGTTCGATGGTTCCACCATGTTCCATACCAAGAACAAGCTGGAAGAACTGGAAAAGATGGGCATGGCCTATTCTGAATCCGTTGTTCAAAATATCGTTGCCCTGATCGCCAAAGAATTTTATACGGTGGCACTTGAACAGATCCGTCTTGGATTGCTGGAAGAAAACATCGGATTATCAGAAGACCGGATGGAAATTGCCAAAAATAAATATGAGTACGGAAAATCCTCCAAGATGGAATACCTGCAGGCCCAGGTGGATCTTAACCGGGATAAATCCAATTATATGATCCAGCAGGAAAACCTGTCGGCCGCAAAAACAGCATTGAATGAACTTATGGGAAGGGAAGTTACCAGGGATTTTTATGCTGTTTTTGATCCGGAATTGAATACCGGGCTTCAGTATGAAGAACTGAGAAGTGCCATGGAAGCCAATAATCCCGAATTAATGGCTTCACAGTTTGAAATGAATGCCTCCCGTCTTGTTCAAAAGGAGCTGTTTGGGGAGCGCATCCCCGAAATCGGTGTTAATGTTGGTTATAATTATGCAAAATCAGAAGCCCAGGCCGGCTTTCTCTTAAGCAGGCAATCAAGCGGGATTACTTATGGGGTTTCAGCCGTATGGAATATTTTTGATGGATTTAATCTTAACCGGAGGATACAGAATGCAAAGGTGCTGTCCGAAAACCTGGAATTGAACTATGAGGCTACCAGGCTGAGCCTGGAAAGGGAGTTGTATTCTATTTTCATCAATTATCAGAATAATATTCAGCTGAGGACGATGGAAGAGGTCAACCGGGAAGTGGCAAGGGAAGGTAACGAAATTGCCATCGAACGTTACAGGGTGGGTAATTCATCTCCCCTTGAATTACGTGAAGCCCAGATAGCGCTTCTTGAAGCGAATTTACGGTTTATGAATGCAGCTTATTCCATTAAAACCGGAGAAATTGACCTGCTGATGCTGGCAGGATTGCTGATGAGATAACTTTATATGTCCTTAATCAGCATCACCTGCCGTTCCGGATCCGCATATATATTGACGCTGCGATTCCAGTGGTCAATGAAAAAGCCTTTTGAATCACCAGTGGAATCCTGTCCTCCGGTATCGACCTATAACAATGGCCTGATCACCTCCAGCACGTTATCTGCCACAATCTTATGTCCTTCAACATTGGGATGGATCCCGTCAGGCATGTTTAAGACCGGATCACCGCCAACACCCTCCAGCAGGAACGGGATCAGTCTGGCATCATTTTTCGTGGCCAGCTCCGGGTAAATTTTCACAAACTGGCTGCCGTATTTTTCTCCCATGTTCGGGGGGACCATCATCCCGGCAATCACAATTTCAACATCAGGATATTTGGACTTTACCCTGTCGATAATGGCCTGAAGGTTATTCTTTGTCTGCTCCAGTGGGAGTCCCCTGAGCCCGTCATTGGCACCCAGTTCAAGAATAAAAATATCCACAGGCTGCCGCAGGATCCAATTGATCCGCTCGAGCCCTCCGGCGGAAGTTTCACCACTCAGGCCGGCATTGATCACCTCGACATCATATCCGCTTTTTTTTAAATTTCGCTCCAGGACTGCCGGATAGGCAAATGTTGGATCGATGTTATAACCGGCAGTGAGACTGTTCCCGAAACAGAGTATTGTACTGGTGGCATCATTGGGATGTTGCAGCCGGGAATATCCGGGAATCAAGATAGCCGAAAGGGAAATGCCGATAATTAATAAGAAATGAACCATATTTGTCTATATAGTATTCGTAGATTTAACCACAATTAACCGTGAATTTTGCAATTATCAGGAAATAAATTATTTAACATATTCAATTTTATTGAAATACCTTAGGCCTGAATCCTTGTTCTAATCGAAGAAAATAGGTTATGGATTGAATATACGGGATAATTAATTCCATATTTATCAGACTTATTTATTATTACAGGATTATCGGGTATAAAGTTTCAAAAAAACACATCGGATGGAATATATACTGGAAGTAGCGCAGATCACTAAAAAATTCAGGACCGGATCAAAAGAGATCACCGTTTTAAACGATGTTTCTTTCAAGGTGAGGAAGGGAGAAGGTATTTCCATCGTAGGTCCGTCCGGAAGCGGGAAAACAACACTTCTGGGTATCTGCGCCGGTCTGGATCAGCCTACGTCAGGGAACATCGTTCTGATGGATATGCAGCTGAACAGGATGAATGAAGATGACAGGGCTTATCTGAGAAACCAGTATGTGGGATTTATTTTTCAGAATTTTCAGCTGCTCCCTACCATTACGGCTTTGGAGAACGTCGCCCTTCCCCTGGAAATGCGTGGGGATAAAAATATTGCCCCTAAAGCCATGGAACTTCTCGAAAGGGTGGGATTGAAGGACCGCATCAGCCATTATCCCTCACAGCTTTCCGGCGGTGAACAGCAGCGTGTGGCCATCGCCAGGGCCTTCATTACCCGTCCGCAAATCCTTTTCGCAGATGAACCCACCGGTAATCTTGATGAAGAAACGGCTGCTACGATCACCGATCTCATTTTCCGGATAAACCGGGAAGAAAATACCACCCTGGTACTGGTGACTCATAATATTCCGCTTGCCAAATATACGGGCAGGATATTGAAGTTTAAACAAGGTAAACTGACTGAAGATACCTTGGTGAACTGAAAAAAATGGATTATATCATTAAAATAAAACGGAAAAAAATCAACCTGCTGAAGGACCGGTGGATCTGGGAACTCGCTTTCAGGGATGCACGGCATAATATCGGAAGGCTGTTTCTTTTTATTTCCTCCATTGTGATAGGGATCGCCGCCCTGGTGGCCATCAATGCCTTCAACATCAATCTTCAGAATGATATAGATGATCAGGCGAGGGAACTGCTGGGAGCCGATCTGGAGATCGATGCTGATGATGCAGGATTCGATGCCGGGTTCGTAAACTTACTTGATTCCCTTGACATCGAATATTCCAGCGATGCCGAATTTGCCTCAATGGTTTTTTTTCCGAAAAATGAGGGTACCCGATTGATTCAGGTTAAAGCCCTTGAAGGGGAGTATCCTTATTATGGTGATATTGAGTTTTGGGAAGGATCTGATCCGCAAAAATTGAACAGGGGTGAGGATGCAATGATCGATGAAAACCTGGCACTGCAGTTCGATATCGGGATAGGGGATAGTCTGAGGCTTGGAAGGGCTGGATTTATTGTTGCTGCCATTATTTCCCGGTTTCCGGGCAATACAACCATCAGCACATCCTTTGCCCCCTCTGTCTATATACCTTACCACAGGCTCGAAGCGACCGGGCTGATCCAGTATGGCAGCAGGGTGGATTACCATAAATACCTCATGTTTGGCGACCGGACACAGGCAGAGGTTCTGGCTCTGCTAAAACCGGCCATGGATAAACATGATTATGGTTTTGATACCATTGAAGAGGAAAAGGAGGAGCTGGGAGAGGATTTCAACAACCTGTACAAGTTCTTCAATTTATTGAGTTTCGTTGCCCTGATCCTGGGCAGTATAGGTGTGGCAAGTTCAGTTCATATATATGTCAGGGAAAAGAAGGAGATTGCGGCCGTTATGCGCTGTCTCGGGGCATCTGGTTGGCAGGTTTTTTATGTTTTTTTTCTGCAGGTCGTTCTGCTGGGCCTAAT
>JAGTVG010000255.1 GCA_018224645.1 Cyclobacteriaceae bacterium | reverse complement strand
TCCGGACAAAAATTGGAAAGCGGCTTATACATTTATAAGGTGTTTGTTCGTTCTCTACTAGATGGTGCAAAAAATACGGAATACGAAAAGCTCGTTTTAATTAAATAATATATATTTACATTTAAATATTCTGTTAATGATCAAGTATTTGCGATTCAAACATATCATTGCCATCCCTTTGATTGTTTTAATTGCTGATTTTTCCCATGGACAGGGTACCGCCATTATAGCAGGTCAGGATACTTCCCGGCGTGTGATTACCACAGCCGTTCCCTTCCTGACCATATCCCCTGATGCCAGGGCCGGAGCTATGGGGGACGTTGGTGTTGCTACTTCTCCCGATGCCTCTTCAGGTCACTGGAATCCGGCAAAATTTGCTTTCGTTGAAAATGACTATGGTTTTTCATTAAGCTACACCCCATGGTTGGGTAAGATCATTAACGATATGTCGATCTCCTATCTGGGAGGCTACTATAAGATAAACCGTGAACGTGCCATTGCTGTATCCATGCGATATTTTGATCTGGGTGATATTACTTATACCAATATTTTCGGTGATCCTACAGGTCAGTTCAACCCGCGTGAATTTTCCATTGACGGTACCTATTCCCAGTTATTGACTGAATATTTCAGTATCGGCGTCAGTTTGAGGTATATTCATTCCAACCTTACCGGCAATGTTTTCAACAGTACGTCTGATGCACAGGCAGGGACCAGCGTGGCTGCTGATATCGGCATATTTTTCGATAAGGATATCCTGCTCAGCGGGAAAAATTCAAACGTTTCCGCGGGATTGTCCATCACCAATATAGGCCAGAAGATGACCTATTCCAATGATGATAACAAAGAATTCATACCAACAAATATCCGGCTTGGCACTTCATTTACCACCAGCCTTGATCCCTACAACAGGCTTTCCTTTATTCTCGACTTTAATAAACTCATGGTCCCAACTCCTCCGGTCTATGCCGTGGATGAAAACGGGGCCATCATTTATGATGATGAAGGTAACCCGGTTATCAAAAGAGGAAAAGATCCCGACCGTTCGCTGATCAGCGGGATGTTCGGTTCATTCGCGGATGCACCGGATGGTTTCTCGGAAGAGATGCAGGAGATCATGATTGCCGGCGGTATGGAATACTGGTACCGGGACCTGTTTTCTGCCAGGGCCGGTTACTTTTATGAAAATCAGAACAAAGGCAACAGAAAATATTTTACCATGGGACTGGGTTTCCGCTACCGTGTTTTCGGTGTCGATTTTGCATATCTTGTCCCGCAGGATTCTAACCATCCTTTGGCTGAAACATTACGTTTCACCCTCATGTTCAATTTCAATACCTACAAACAGCAGGAGTCCATCACCGATGACGAAGCGAATTGATGCTTGACCGTTCCATTCCGCCTTCTGTTGGTGAACTCTCCGGGTTTGAATTTATTCGGGCGCATTCCAGTAAAATTTCTTCAGGCATTCCTCTCCACCTGATCGAATCCGGGCATCATGATATCGTGCTTGTGGAATTTATATTCAGATCCGGAAAATGGTATGAAGGACAGCCGGGGATTTCCTTTTTTTCCTCCAGAATGCTGATGGAAGGATCCGGATCGATGACCTCCCGTGAAATAGCCGATTTTTTCGAATCACATGGAGCGAGGTTTGAAATCCAGACTGGATCTGACCTGGTGATCTTTTCGGTCTATGTATTGAATAAAAATTTCGAAAAGGTAATAGGGGTTTTGAATGAATTGTTTCTTCACCCGCTTTATCCGAGGGAAGAGCTTGAGATCATGAAGGAGATCCAGATCCAGCAGATCAGGGTGAATGATAAAAAAAACAATATCAGGGCCGGTAAGGAATTCCGGAAGCTTATCTATGGGGGAGAACATCCCTATGGCAGGGCGCTTGAAATCAGGGATATCGAAAAATATATTACGGCTGAGAACCTGCAGGATTATTACAGGAGGCAATTGTTGTCGGGTATGGAAATAGTGCTGTCAGGAAAACTAAATTCCCGGATGACCGGTGCGCTTGAGATTTTCTCTGGCATTCCGATAATAACCGGTCAGGAGCCTGCTTCTGTTTTCCGGTATCCGGATATCACTGAAAAACGGATCCCTGTGGATGATAGTTCTCAGATCTCCATACGATACGGGAGAAGGATCATTCATAAGAATCATGAAGATCATGCTTCACTTGTTGTACTGAATGAGTTATTGGGTGGATTTTTCGGATCCCGGCTGATGAAGAACGTCCGGGAGGATAAAGGGTATACTTATGGCATTCACTCCAGCCTGGTTCATCAGATCCGGGACAGCTACTGGATCATCGGGACCGATGTGAAAAAGGAATCTGCTGAGGATACCCTGTGGGAAATCCGGCATGAATTCAAGCGTTTGCGGGATGAATCTGTTGATTCTGAGGAGTTGGAGATGGTCAGGAATTATTTAATGGGGAATTTTCTCTCAAGTATTGAAACATCTTTTTCACTGGCGGATAAATTCAAGAACATTTATTTTTTCAACCTGGGTTACGAGTATTATGATAATTACCTGGACTCCTTACGTTCCATTTCCTCGGGGCGTATCAGGGAGATGGCCAATAAGTACCTGGATGATGACGAGTTCAGGCTGGTGATGGTGGGGTGAGGGGGTGGTGTTTTGGTGCCCGCCCCGAATAAGGGAATGGCAGATTGCCGGATCACTGGTTCACTGGCTGTAAATCTCCAAAGTTCTGCCAGTCTGCCTTTCTACGGTATCCGCATATCCATGTGCATACATTGATAAGGGCTGAAGCCCTGTGTTTTTATTTATTATTGATCCATGCCCTGAAGGGCCCGGCAGATCAGCGGATCAGGGATCAGCGGCGGTGTAAACCTGAGGTTTGGTCAGTGGATATAACACCTGATCGGCAAAAAAAAACCCCGAATAAATCGGGGTATGAATAAAGGCTGGCAACGACTTACTCTCCCACGTTTTACCGCAGTACCATCAGCGCTGGTGGGCTTAACTTCTCTGTTCGAAAAGGGAAGAGGTGGACCCCACCGCCATAGTCACCATAAGGTCTTTGATCGCCCGCCGGGTCATG
>JAGTVG010000254.1 GCA_018224645.1 Cyclobacteriaceae bacterium | reverse complement strand
TGGGTTTTTATTCCCGGTCCCCCGTGCTTCTGCTGGATGAGCCTACCACAAACCTGGATGAAAAGGGAAAAACCTGGTATAAAAGTCAGGTGAAGACACTGATCAATAAGAAATTGATTATTATTGCATCCAATCAGCCTGAAGATTATTTTTTTGCTGATGAGGCTTTATCACTCCCGGATTATACATATGTTTGATTTTAACGATCTTTCTATTGGATTTTGTGTTATAATTCTAAACCTTTAACTTTGAAATTCAACGATTTAAATATGAAAAAGCTATTTTATTTTTTGAGCCTGGGAATAATTGCCGGGATGATGATGATGACCAGCTGTAAGGATGATCCGGATGAACAATTAACGGCACAACAGGAACAGGCCCAATTGCTTGCAGGGATATGGACTCAACAGAATACAACCCAGTTACCACAGGGTGTCGATCCGACCATCCTTGATCAGTTGACATTCACTTTCGGTATCGATGCGAATAAAAACCCGTCATCGTTCAGCTCTGGCGGGGCCCCCGATTTTTTTACCACCTCAGGATCGTCTGAATGGGCTTTCAGTGGATCTTCCACCACCTCATTGATCCTGTCCGAGGTTTCGCCTGTCAGTGAATTAACAATCAACTCGCTCACTGCAACTTCACTTACCGTTTCATTCTCATTAACAAGTGGCGGAGTCCGTGTAGCTTCCCTGGACGGTAATTATACGGTAGAGATGACCAAATAATTACAGATCCGGCGGCCAATGGGTCACGCCCTGCCTGGGGTGTTGTTGAAGAGGGTTGCTTATCCTGATTTATTTGAGGGTGACGATCGTGATGCCGGCGCCACCCATATCGGCATGTTCATCGCGGTGACTGTCTATATAACTTAATCCCCTAAGATAATTTCTGACCACTTCCCGGAGAATTCCGTCACCTTTGCCATGTAAGATTCTGAGCTCTTTCATACCAAGCAACAGGGCATCATCCATGTAATTGGTGAGAATGGGAAGTAACTCCTCAGCCCTTTTTCCCCGGACATCAAGCGTGGTATGGAATGCTTTCTGTTTTTCTGAAATATCCAGGCCTCTTCCCCGACCCTGTCGCAAGTCCGATCCGGTCTCCTGTTTATATTCAGCTGAGGATACTTTGACAAGCCTTGAAAGTTCGATGGTAGTCTTCAGGTCCCCGATCGCCAATTGGGCGGATTTTCCCTTGATATCAAGCACGATACCGTAGGTATTGCTGTCCTTCAGTCTCACCCGGTCATCCTTTTTTACTGGACCAGGAATTTTCTCCCTTGGGATTTTTTCCCGTGGAATATCCATTTTTTTTACAGTTTCTATTTCCATAACATCCTGGAATTCTTTCAGTTCCTTCCGGGCTTTTCTCGTGATTTCCTTGTCGGCCTTTTTTTCCTGGATGATGCGGATCGTTTTTTCAATTTCCCTGTTCGCCTGTCTGATCAGTTCATTGGCCCTGGCTTTTGCCTCGCTGATCATCTGGTCCTTTCTTATTTCCAGATAATTCTTCATCGATTCATACTCACCCACAAGTTCTTTGAGCTGATTTTCCCTGCTTTCCAGGCTTCGCTTCTGTTTTTCAAATTCCCGTTTTTCTTCCTCAAGTTCGGCGATCAGTTTTTCAAACTTTACATGAGTGGATCCGATATTCTTTTTGGCCTGTTCGATGATGTTCTGATGTAATCCTATCTTTCCTGCAATTTCAAGGGCAAAAGAACTTCCGGGTTTCCCGATTTCAAGTACAAACAGCGGTTCCATTCTACTGATATCGAACCGCATGGCCCCGTTGATCACACCCTCATGATTTTCAGCATATTTTTTAAGGTTGGTGTAATGGGTGGTGATGATACCGCTAACTTTCTGACGGCGCAGATCATCCAGGATGGCTTCCGCTATGGCGCCTCCGAATTGTGGTTCCGTGCCGGTTCCGAATTCATCGATCAGTATCAGCGTTCTGGCTGTTGCATGCTGTAAAAAATACTTCATATTGAGGAGATGGGAACTATAGGTGCTCAGATCATTTTCCAGCGATTGTTCATCCCCGATATCAATAAAAAGCTGATGAAAGATCCCCATCGTGGATCCTTCTGCAACCGGCACCAGCAATCCACACTGGATCATATACTGCAGTAACCCTACGGTTTGTAAACAGACCGATTTTCCCCCGGCATTCGGACCGGAAATCACCAGGATATGGGTTTCCCGGTTCAGGTATATATTCAGCGGAACAACCTCCTTTTCCGTTTTTTTATGCGCAAGGAATAAAAGCGGATGACGGGCTTCTTTCCATTCGATCAATGTTTTATGCGATAATTCAGGGAGTATGGCATTCAGATCCCTGGCAAGGCGGGCCTTTGCCCTGATAAAATCGATGATGCCAAGCAGCTCATTGCATTTTTCAAGGTTGTTGACTTCAGGCCGGACAAGGTCGGTGAGATTGATCAGGATCCGGGTGATCTCTCTTTTTTCCTTATACATCAGGTCCCTGATGTCGTTGTTGATCTCTACGACCTGGGATGGCTCGATAAATGCCGTTTGGCCCGTGGATGATTCATCATGAATAAATCCCCCGACCGATCTTTTGAATTCAGCCCTGACCGGGATGACAAGCCGGCCATTTCGAATGGTTATTGTAGCATCATCATTGGAATATCCGTCTACCATGAACTGTTTCAGCAGGTTCTCAAGTCTCGCCCGGACCTTGAATTCAAGTTTCTGAAGTTGATTCCTGATGTCCAGTAACAATTCGCTTGCATTATTCCTGATCTTGCCACGTTCGTCAATTACCCTTTCAATCTCATGGTTGATCTGCGGATTCAGATAAATTCCCACGGTTAGCAGGGATAAATGGGGATACGTGACTGCCTGTCGTTTAAAGAATTTCAGGATCTGCTCGACTTTCACAAGGGATAATTTGAATTCATGAAATTCCTCCTCGAGCAGGAAAGCATCAATTTTAGATGCCTTGATAAGGTACTTCCGGATGTTGAAATATTCGCCGGCAGGAAAGGAGTCATTCGAATTCAGAATCTTCAGGAATTCATCCGTCTGTAACACATTGTTGTTGATCTGATCAAATTGTGTGGAGAAACGGATTTTGTCAACATTGGACATCCCAAGATCTCCTTCACAATGATCTTTTAAAAGTGCTTTGATCCTGTCAAATCCGATCTTTTCTTCTATTATGGCGGGATATAGCATGGAACCATTCATTGGCTGCTGTGGATTCTTTCCCTCAGACTCAGACTGTCAACCACCGCAGAATAGATTTCTTCCATCAGGCTGATATGCTGGAGGTAATACTGATAACTTTTTTTGTAAAGGGAATCCGTCACCTGATGCTTTCGATATAAGGAATCTTCAATTTCCGGGAAAAAAAGTTTGATGGAGTCATTGGGAAACCTGGCCAGGCTGATTCTTGCTTCCACGATATGCAGGTCGATCAGGAAATCCACCATTTCCTGCTTTGACATGATGTTATCGGGAATTTTATCCTTTTCAACACATCCGGAAAGCAGGATGAGAAAACAAAAGGCTAACAGTTTTTTCATACCTGAAAATTACGCAAATAATATAACTTTCAGTAAACTTTGTTTCTAAATAGGGGGTATGGTGGCTTGTTTCAAAGCCCGGACAAATGCATTGATATTTCCTGTAATGCGGTTCATAATTCATCGGAAGTCCAGGCATTGTTTTCCTTAATTTTGCCTAATTTTGGGGATTACTGGTTTAGGATTATAATTCTGATCAGTTCGTTCACAGATAACCTGGCCATTTTTAAATGGGAAAGGCTCTGAATATTTTAAAAAGTTCTGATCCTAATACGGGGAAAATATATGAAGGAGCTTCTGAAAAAGCTTCGTAAGTATGAAATCGAGATCCGGAAATTCATAAACAACCACATGCAGGGTGATTTTCATTCTGTATTCAAAGGTTCCGGTCTTGAGTTCGATGATGTAAGGGCCTATCAGTATGGGGATGATGTCCGTTCGATCGACTGGCATGTATCTGCCAAAGGACACGGCACTTTTATAAAGACGTACCGTGAAGAAAAGGAGCAGACCGTATTCTTCGTGCTGGATGTAAGCGCATCCCAGGAAATTGGAAATCCGGGAAAGGAAAAACTCCAGTTGGCGAAGGAGATCTGTGGCGTACTTGCGTTATCGGCACTTAAAGAGAACAGTGAAGTGGGTTTGATCTGTTTCTCCGACCGGAAGGAAAAATACATCAAGCCGAATAAAGGAATGAAACATGCCTATTACCTGATCTCGGAGATCTTTAACCTGGTCCCCGCTTCGATAAAGACAGATATCAGCAAGGCCATCCTTTTTACCCTTAATCTGTTGAAAAGAAAAAGTATTGTCATATTTGTTTCAGACTTTATTGACGAAAATTTTGATAAGAACCTGAAAGCCCTGGCGAGAACACATGACCTGGTCGCCATTCATATTTCTGACCAGCGTGAAACGAATCTTCCCAAACTGGGCATTGTTCCCCTGTTTGATAAGGAGAGCGGCAGGACCCTCTGGATGAATACTTCTTCCGGAGCGTTCAGATCAGGCCTGGATACGACTTTTACAGGTAAAAAGCAGGAACTGGAGGATCTCTGCAGAAAACATAACGCTAATTATCTGGAGATCAACACGAAGGATGACTATGTTCCAAAGCTGATCAAATTATTCAGAGTGCGAAAAAATATCAGGAAGAGTGGGTAAAAGGATGTTTGTCTGGATCGGTTTACTGGTAATCCTTGCCTTGAGAACCAATGCGCAGGACGTTAAAGTAACAGGATCTTTTCTGAAAGACTCTGTTAAAATAGGCGAAACGCTTCCATATGTGCTTACGGTCACTTATCCGAGGAACCTGGATATCATTTTTCCGGATTCCACCTATGATTTTTCCCCTTTCGAATATTTTACAAGAAATTATTCCCCCACCCTCTCCGATACCGTGGTAAGTTTCGACAGTGTGGTTTACCAGCTAATGACTTTTGAGATCGATTCGGTACAGACACTACAGCTACCGGTTTATGTAAAACAGGAAGAGGACAGTGCTGCCATCTATTCAAGGATTGATTCGGTGTGGTTAAAGTTCGTGATCGAGGAGATCCCTGATTCGCTGAACCTTAAGGAGAATACGGCCCTCATCAACGTGCCGGGACTTGTGAATTACCCTGTGATCCTGATCCTTGCAGGTATTTTTCTCCTCGGGGTGATCGTGTTGATCCTCATTTTCGGCAAGAGGATATCCCGGTGGGTGAAGGTTTACCTGATGAACCAGCAATATCAGAAGTTTGTCAACCGTTTTTATCATCAGATTGGGATTCTCGCCAGGGGGCAGGCCGGTGTTTTTCCCGAGGATCTGTTGGCCGACTGGAAAAAATACATGGAAAAGCTCGAAAAGGAACCCTATACCAAAATGACAAGTAAGGAATTGATCAGACTTCATTCGGATCATCGGCTGAAGGAAAATCTGCGGTCAATCGACAGGTATATATATGGAAACGTTAAGGACCGTCCTGTCCAGGAGAATTTTGAAAAACTGCTCGATTATTCAAGGGAGCGTTACGAGATCAGGCGGGAGGAGGTGCGTCATGGATGACCGCGTAATTGCCATATCGAACTGGTTGAACCTGGAATGGTTTCAGCCATTTACCTTCCAGCAGTTTGAATGGCAGTATAAACAGCTTCTGTGGTTGTTGGTTCTGATCCCGGCGGTATTCCTGATGAAATATTTCCTGCAATCAAGGTTCAAGCAGAAACTCCTGATCGCCCTACCCAAAAGCAGCCTGAAATGGAGCCCGGTGAGTTTATTCCGGTTCATTCCTGACATTCTTCTGGCCATCATTTTAAGCCTGATCGTAATCAGTCTGGCCCGTCCGCAAAAAACAAATGAAAAGGTGGAACAATGGACCGAAGGGATCGATATCATGCTGGTGGTGGATATATCAGAATCCATGCAGATCCAGGACTTCAGCCCCAACCGCCTTGAAGCTGCCAAGGAAACAGCATTGGATTTCATTGAAGGACGTTTTCAGGACCGGATCGGGATCGTGATCTTTTCAGGAGAAGCCTATTCCCTGGCTCCGCTGACGCTCGACTATGAACTGCTGAAAAATTATATCAGGGATATTGATTTTCAGATGATAGAGAACCGTGGGACTGCCATCGGCAGTGCATTGGCTGTAGGGACAAACCGGATGCGTGAATCCACTTCAAAATCAAAGGTATTGATCCTCCTGAGTGACGGCGATAATACCGCAGGAAATATCGATCCGATCACTGCGGCGGAACTGGCGGATGCCTATGGGATCAAGATCTATTCCATAGCCATTGGAAAAGAAGGTCGGGTACCTTTCGGAAAAGATTTTTTCGGGCGTACCCGGTTTGTTGAAAATACCCTGGATGAAACGACGCTCAGGAAGATCGCAGAAATCGGGGAAGGTGAATTTTTTAGGGTTTCGGATAATCAGGCCCTGGAAAATGTATTTGAATTGATCGATACGTATGAAAAAGCAGAGATCAAGGAGACACGCTTTAAGGATACCACTGACTTTTATGTGGTTTATCTTAACTGGTCGGTCATGTTCCTGTTGTTGTGGATGGCCCTGAAGTCCACTTTTATGGCCAATGTCCTCCAGGATTGATCTCCCTGTGGGATTAGATCACAAGGACATCAGGTTTCTTCGATCAGGGATTTCATGAGCAGCGTCATTTTAGGTTCAGCGATGGCAGCCGCTTCAATCACTTCCTCGATTTTAACTTTTTTAATCTTACCGTCCACGCCCAGGTCGGTAATTACTGAAATGGCAAAACAGGGAATACCCATTTGCCGTGCAACCAGGTTTTCCGGAATGGTTGACATGCCTACCGCATCGGCGCCAAGTATCCTTAAATAGCGGTATTCGGCAGGGGTCTCGAGATTTGGTCCGGGCACGGCCGCATAAACACCGGTATGAACCCTGATGTTATGACGGGCTGCGATTTTCAATGCCAGGTCGATCAGCGTAGCATCATAGGCATCGCTCATGTCAGGAAATCTCGGTCCCAGTTCACTATCATTTTTCCCGCGCAAGGGATTATCGGGCAGTAAATTGATGTGATCATTCAGGATCATCAGATCACTGATCTGCTGGTCAGTCCTGAGCCCTCCTGAAGCGTTGGAAATGAATAGTTGTTTTATCCCGAGATACTTCATTACCCTCACCGGGAAGGTGATCTGCTGCATGCTGTACCCTTCGTAATAATGGAAACGGCCCTGCATACAGACAACGGTTTTATTTCCAAGAACACCAAGGATCAGTTTGCCGGAATGGCTTTCGACGGTGGAAACCGGGAAGTGGGGGATATCCTGGTAGGAAATGGTATGCTCGATATCAATTTCTTTCACGAGTGCGCCAAGGCCTGTTCCAAGGATGATCCCGACCTGGGGCTGTTTGCCGTATTGTTTTTTTATGAAATCTGTTGTTTCCCGGATCTGATCAAGCATGGCCTGTTTTGTTTATTTGCCGGGCAAATTAAATAAATTCCGGTCATTTATTGGCAATGGAATTGAATTAAATTCGCCTGAATATTTTGAGAAGATGAATATGGTATTATATTGGGATTTTATTTTTAAATTTACCCGTAAATAGTACAAAACGACATTATTGCAACCCATGAAATTTATTGTTACTTCTTCGGCTCTTCTCAAACATCTGCAAAATATCAATGGGGTGATTACCACCAATCCCGTTGTTCCTATCCTTGAAAATTTTTTATTTGAGATAGAAAAGGGCAAACTCACCATCACAGCCTCTGATCTTCAGACTTCAATGATCACTGAAATGGATGTCGAGGCAAAAGAATCGGGTAGCATAGCTGTACCAGCAAAAATATTACTGGATACATTGAAAAACCTGCCGGAACAACCTGTAACATTTTCAATTGATGAGGAAACCTACAGCATTGAGATCAGTTCTGATAACGGGCGTTATAAATTATCCGGGGAGAATGCCACGGATTTTCCAAGAGTTCCTGTGGTGTCCGACGGGTATGCGGTAGATATGTCGACCGAAGTACTTACCCATGCGATATCCAATACAATATTTGCGACAAGCAATGATGAATTACGGCCGGCGATGACGGGTGTGTATCTTAATATTGATGAGGATAAAACCATTTTTGTGGCCACCGATGGTCACCGTTTGATAAAATATTCAAGGAATGATATTACGGCAGATGCCAAAAATGCCATCATCATTCCCCGGAAGGCGTTGAATCTCCTAAAAAATGTACTTCCATCGGATTCTTCTGAAGTTTCGGTTGAATACAACCTGTCGAATGCCTTTTTCAGATTTACGAATGTCAGGATGATCTGCCGGCTGATCGATGAACGGTACCCCGACTACGAAAATGTGATCCCAAAGGACAATACCAATACGATGTCTATCCCCAGAATGGATTTTTTAAGCTCCTTGAAAAGAATTGCGATCTACGCCAATAGAACGACCAACCAGGTTAGGCTGAAGATCACTGGCAGTGAACTCCATATTTCCGCAGAAGATCTTGATTTTTCAAACGAGGCCAATGAAAGATTGAGTTGTGAACATGACGGGGAAGATATTGTGATCGGATTTAATGCCCGTTTCCTGATTGAAATGTTGAGTAACATGGAATGCAAGGAGGTGGTCATGAAATTATCGGAACCCAACAGGGCCGGTTTACTGCTCCCGAAGGAGATGGAAGACGGGGAAGATCTTCTTATGCTGGTGATGCCTGTCATGCTCAACAGTTATACCTGATCTGCGGAGGTATTATTCCTGTAACCTTTCTATCCTGGCCCCCAGAGCCCGTAACCGCTGATCGATAAACTGGTATCCGCGGTCGATCTGTTCCACGTTCGAAATGATGCTGGTCCCTTCTGCCGAAAGAGCGGCAATTAATAAGGCCACACCTGCCCGGATATCCGGGGAACTCATTTTAATCCCCTTGAGCGGGAATTTCCTGTCAAGCCCGATGACCGTAGCCCTGTGCGGATCGCAAAGGATGATCTGGGCCCCCATATCGATCAGCTTATCAACGAAGAAAAGCCGGCTTTCAAACATTTTCTGGTGAATAAGAACCGTACCTTTTGCCTGGGTAGCGACCACAAGGGCAATACTGAGCAGGTCCGGTGAAAAACCTGGCCAGATTGCATCAGCTACGGTCATGATCGATCCATCGATAAAGGTTTCTATCTCATAATGGTCCTGAGCGGGTATGATGATGTCGTCCTGTTGATATTCCATCCGGACACCCAGCCTGCTGAAAACTTCCGGAATGAGCCCCAGATGTTCGATCCCGGCATTACGGATGGTGATCTGGGATTGTGTCATGGCAGCAAGTCCGATAAAACTTCCGATTTCGATCATATCGGGAAGCAACCTGTGTTCGGCTCCCTGCAACTCACTGACGCCTTCAATGGTGAGCAGGTTGCTTCCAATGCCGGATACCGTGGCACCCATCCGGTTCAGCATTTTACACAACTGCTGGATATAGGGTTCACAGGCTGCCTGGTAAATGGTGGTCGTTCCGGCGGCCAGTACGGCAGCCATGATGATGTTGGCAGTCCCGGTAACGGATGCCTCATCCAGCAGCATATAGTTTCCCTTTAATGAGGAGGCATCGATGACAAAATAACGTTCATTTTTATTAAAATCGAATCTGGCTCCCAGTTTCTGAAAACCATAAAAATGGGTATCCAATCTCCGGCGGCCGATCTTATCACCACCGGGTTTTGGGATTTTTGCTTTTCCGAACCTGGCAAGTAAAGGCCCCAGGATCATGATAGATCCCCGAAGGTTGGAGGCTTTCTGTTCATACACAGGTGATTCCAGATAACTGATATCCAGCTCACCGGCCTGAAAAGTGTATGATCCTTTTTTTTCATAGTCGATCTTCACCCCCAGGTCCATAAGGATGTCCATCAATAAATTTACATCGCGAATGTCCGGGATATTATGGATCGTAACAGGATCTGAGGTGAGCAAGGCAGCACAAATGACCTGTAAAGCTTCATTTTTGGCTCCCTGTGGGATGATCTCACCTGAAAGGCGATGCCCGCCTTCAATTTCGAATGACAGCATCAGTTTCTTTTTCTTCTGGGCCGCTGTTTACCCCCTCCTTTATGTTGCTGCTGTTGCTGCTGGGTCGGCCTTCTTCCTTTATCCTTGACCAGATGTTCGAACAGGTTATTGCTTTTAACTTTTTCAATGTCGATTTCCACCACACCCCGGGATAATTCCCGGATATTTTTTGCAATGGTATCATCGTCGAGGTTTTCCTTGTTCCAGAGGTTGGAGAAACTTTTCATCAGCCTACCGACATAAATGATGGCGGCTTCCTGTTCTTCCTTATCCTCCATGCGCACGGCTTTATCGACTAGTAGCTGGATGTTCAGGCCATAATGTTTATAAATAATCGACTTATCCTTGTACCCGAGCCTTTCCGGTTTCTTATATAACAGTTCCTTTTTTGGTCTGGGAAAAGGACTGTCTATATCAATTTTGAAATCTGACATGATGATCAGATCATCCCATAGTTTCTGGTTATCTTCATTGCCTTCCTTGATCGAAGGATTGATCTGTTTCATCAATTCGACCATGGCCCTGGCCGACATGTTTCTTTCTTCTTTATCTTCTATGGTTGATAAATAATCGATAAGCATCTGAACATTGCGGCCATATTCCTTTAATACTAATCGTTCCTTCTGGGTATTATATTCATTCATTCCTTGAAATTTTTAGGTGAGCTTTTTCTAAAAATGTATTAGTTACATATTTTGAGCTTTGCAAAAGTAAGCAATAAAGTCTTTACGCCAAAATTATCAAATTTAACTTTTGCCTTTCTATTGGCTCCTTCTTCATCCATTTCCACGACAACGCCATATCCGAATTTGGGATGTTCCACCTTCATTCCTGTGGAGAGGGAGGAGGTATCACTTGCTGTAAAATCAGGTGAAGGAATATGTTTTGACACAGACCTTTTCGGTTGTTTCTGCAGGTTCCTTGTGAAATTATGGCCGGATATCCCATCGTACGATGAATAATTGATATTGGAATCTATTTTTGGGAAAGCACTTCTTGTAACCCGTATGAACTGCGGATGAATGTCACCAAGGAACCGGCTGGGTTCACAGGATTTCAACCTGCCAAACCTGTACCGGGTGATGGCATAGGAGAGGGTTAGTTTTTCCATGGCCCTGGTCAGGGCAACATAAAACAGACGGCGTTCCTCTTCCAGGTCAGCCCGGCTGCTCAGCATCATTTGTGATGGAAAGAGATCCTCTTCCATTCCCACAATATACACATGCCGGAATTCCAGCCCTTTCGCCATATGGATGGTCATGAGGGTAACCTTATCCTGATCATCCGCTTCATCCTCATCGATGCTGGTGATCAGGGCGACTTCCTGAAGGAATGATGACAGGCTTTTATCCTCATTTTCTGTATTATCCACAAATTCCTTGATTGCATTCAATAATTCCTGCACGTTCTCGTACCGGTTCAGGCCTTCGATGGTTTTATCCTCGTACAATTCTTTCAGCAAGCCGGATTCTTTGGCGATCAGGTTGGCCGCAGAATAGGCATCCCGCTTCTGGATTTCTATTTCGAAGCGCTTGATCAGGTTTACAAAATCGATGATTGCACCGGCTGATCTGCCTGATCCTGTATTGCTGATATTTTCAATCACTTCCCACAGGCTCAATTTATTTTCATAGGCCGTAACCACTATTTTATTGATGGTGCCGGCCCCGATACCTCTCTTCGGGAGATTGATGATCCGTTTGAGGGCTTGTTCGTCATTATGATTAATGGAAAACCGGAGATAGCCGAGAATATCCTTGATCTCCCTCCGCTGGTAAAAAGAAAGCCCGCCAATGATTTTATATTTTATATTATTCCGGCGGAGTGCTTCTTCGATCGATCGTGACTGGCTGTTGGTCCGGTATAAAACCGCAAAGTCGCTGTTCTGCAATTGATGATTCACTTTCTCTTCAAAGATCGAACTGGCGACTAATTTCCCCTCTTCATTATCTGAATTGGCCTTGATGAGTTCGATAAGTTCACCTTCCGGGTTATGCGTCCATAATTTTTTAGGCAGTTGGGCCTTGTTTTTTATGATTACCGTGTTGGCCGCATTTACAATATTCCGGGTCGACCTGTAGTTCTGTTCAAGTTTGAAAACCTGCAGATCGGGATAATCCTTTTCAAGATTAAGGATGTTATAGATCTCGGCGCCCCTGAAAGCATAAATACTCTGTGCATCGTCGCCCACCACCGTCAGGTTCTGCCGGACGGCTGCGAGTTTTTTGGTGATCACATATTGGGCTATATTGGTGTCCTGGAATTCATCGATCAGTACATAATGAAAAAACTGCTGGTATTTGTTCAGGACATCCGTATGGTCCCTGTAAAGCACATAGGTATTGTACAGGAGATCATCAAAATCCATGGCCGATGCTTTAAAACACCGTTCCACGTATACCTGGAATATTTTGCCCATCAGCGGTTTCATGGCAGCTTCGTCATCCGTGGTAAATATCGGATTGCCCTGGTATTCCTTCCAGGAGATCAACCGGTTTTTTGCGGCGGAGATCCGGTTATATACAGTATTCGGTTTATATACTTTGTCATCCAGATTGAGTTCCTTGATGATGGCCTTCAGAAGTGATTTGCTGTCATCCGTATCGTAGATGGTAAATTTACTTGGATAGCCGATTCTATGACCATCTATCCTGAGAATTCGCGCAAAGACCGAATGAAAAGTGCCCATCCAGATATTCCTGGCTTCATTGCCAACGATCTTTTCAATCCGCTGACGCATTTCGCTGGCGGCTTTGTTGGTAAAGGTCAAGGCAAGGATATTGAATGGATCAACCTTATGGTTACGGATCAGGTGGGCAATCTTATAGGTAAGGACGCGGGTTTTCCCTGACCCTGCACCTGCAATGATCAGGGAAGGTCCATTTATGCATTCTACGGCTTTACGTTGTTCCGGATTCAGTTGTTCTAGGTATGATGTCGCTTCCCCTTCTTTCATCTGTACAAATTAATAGGATATAAAGGTATTCTCCATAGTAATGTTCAAATTTGTTTTACCGTCTGACCGCTGCCCTTCGGCCATGACAACTGGTCAGACCACGTATCGTGGTCAGACGACGGGTCTTCGTCAGACCACGACAAAGTGAACTTCAATGGGACAGGAAGATTATCTTAACCCGAAAAATTTATAAATTTTTCACCCGGAGGGCCGACGAAGCACAATTTTCTTGATATTCACTAATTTAAATAGAAATTAATAATTCAGGCAGTTAACCCAATAGCCTAAAAATGAGCTATTGAAATTGTGCTTATCGAGGGTTAACCACGTCACGTATTTTATTGAATATAATTAAGTTACATACAATTGGTATTCCATTTTAAAAATAATTTATGAAATCGGGGTTAAACGGCAATTTGACCAGCTTGGAAAGGTGCCGGGAAAAATACTCGCCAGAATTACAGGAGCGGGAATTGCCGAGGATGCCGATATAATTCTTGAAAAAACAAGCAGGGATTTAAAACAAGAAATAAACCTGGATATTAACCAGCTTTTGAAGATCCCGGATGATCAACTGATCAATCTTTTCGATGTTCCGGAAAAGCGAAGGAGGGAATATCTGGAAACCCTGGCAGATATTTTATATCAGCTGGCAGAGTCGCTGGTTCCTGAAGAGCATAACAGGGTAGTTATGGATTCCCTGTATTCAAGATCCCTTTTCCTGTATGAATACCTGAATACCACCGGCCCTGTATATTCACTGGAAAGACAAATCCTTATTGGCAAAATCAGGAACCTGCTGGGAAGTTCCGGATAATTCCGTTGTTACGGGAAACATTTTCTGAATGATTTTAAGTTTCCCTTCCTTCTTACTGCGGGTATCAGGAATGGTTATGATTGTACCGGAGTCAAACGCCGACAAACATAAAATCTTCTATCCCCAACTCATAGGCCCGCAGCGTCAGTTTCTGTCGGCTGATCCCCGGTGCAACAAAAATGAGTTCAGCATTGTTCGATTTTTTATACTGGTTTAAGGCCATCCATTCAAACTCGGTATGGTCTTCATTGATTGAATCGTCTGTTTCAACTTCCACCAGTATTTTTTTCATGTCCTTCTCGGCATAAACATCCGGGTAATAAGCCGAAGACTGGAATTTTATGGGTATCGGTTTCTTGTGGCCAGGAATATCCGCGCAGATTTTACTGAATCCTGCATTAAGTAACTGGCTTACCATATATTTTATCATAAAATCATGGTGCCGCTGATTAATTCTTTTTGACATGTTAATTTAGGTTAATAGATAAAATTTAATTTAAAGGGTTTTAACCGGACCCCCATTCTCAGGTGGTTTCCTTGACCTGGTGATTGATCATTTTAGCTTTTTCCCGATAGAAACGGCCAACATGATGAAAATGCTGAGACTCGAATTCTGATGCTTTCTGTATTAAATATTTTATGATATTGTTGCTCAAATATTTCGATTTCTGATAGGCGTGGACCTTTTTCATAATAGTTAAATTTTGATTAATTGATCTGGGCTAAACCAATAGCAAAATTGATGCACAAATGTTCGGGGAAATTCCGGGTACTAAAATTTTCCAAAGTTTAAATCAGGCTTCATAGGTTATTTTTCAAAGGAAAAAATACTT
>JAGTVG010000253.1 GCA_018224645.1 Cyclobacteriaceae bacterium | reverse complement strand
CTGTTCATCAGTATTATATAATAATATAATTAAACATTACTTTAATTAAAAATAAAATCTTTTTCCGCGGCTGTCCCGGCAAATTCAATGACTATTGCCTGGGAAAAAATAAGATTTGTGTTTCCTTCCATCTTAATTTAAAAATTGACTGAGTCAAAAATTACTGAAACTTAAGCGTTTTTTCTACGATATAAATAATAACCTTTGAAAATGTTATCATAAAAGTTGTACATTTATTTCAAGGCCAGAAATTGAATTATGGGGATAGACAGAAGAAAATTCTTAAAACAGGCGGGAGTATCGGGAGCCGGTCTGATTACGCTTCCACAGTTGCATACCTTTGATCCTTTCTCCCTGTTTCCCTCCTTCAATGCAAACCAGGAGCCTTCCATCCTGCAGAGGGAATGGATGGAAATGGGATTCGGGATGTTTATTCATTTCGGGATCAATACCTATTATGATAAGGAATGGAGTGACGGGAATTTTGATCCTTACAGGATTAATCCCACAGCCCTGAATACGGATGAATGGTGCCGGGTTGCTCAGGCAGCGGGTATGAAATACATCGTTATCGTATCCAAACATCATGATGGTTTCTGTCTCTGGCCCAGCCGTTTTACCGATTACACCATTTCGCGAAGTAAATTTAACCGGGATATTCTGGCAGCAATCTCAAATTCAGCGTCAAAATTCGGGTTAAAGCTGGGATTATATTATTCGCTCTGGGATCAGCATGAGTCTGAAAGCACCATGGATGAATGGAAATACATAGATTTTATCAAAAACCAGGTTACGGAACTGCTGATTGATTACGGACCGATCGTGGAGATCTGGTTCGATGGTTTCTGGCAACGTCAGCAAAGCGGCTGGGAAAAAAAGCCTGAAGGAGAAAAAAGCCAGGAAATTACAATTGAAGAATTAGCGGTCAGAAATGAGAATTTTATTGATGCCTGGAGGATGGAGGGTGCATACCGGTGGCAGATGGATCATCTTTATAATTTTGTTAAATCACTGCAACCCGCATGTTTTGTCATGAACAATTCCACGGGATCCTACCCGGGCGTTCCACTATTTCCCGTTGATGCCCGCACGGGTGAACGGTATGTAAATTTCAAGGAAGACAGAAAAAAATGGAACTGGCTTGGCCAGGATGTCTATGTCCCGCTCCAGATCGAAACGACCATGTCGACAAAGGGAAATCAGCAGTTTCCTGAAGGGAACTGGTTTTGGCATGAATGGGATCATTCGGTTTTATCAAAGGAAGAAGTTAACACTTATCTTGATTTTGCCCGTAAGCATAATGCCAACTTACTGTTGAACGTGGGTCCGGGACCGGACGGGCGGTTACGGAAGGAGGATGAAACGGTGTTGAGCGGATTAAACGGTTAAGAGGGATGAACATTACACAGGATCAGGATGTACAACCCACTCAAGTTCAGCAGGAATTTCTGGATATGAAGTTTGGCATGTTCGTTCATTTTGGGATCAATACTTTTTATGATACCGAAAAAAGTGACGGAGATCTGCCACTGTTCAATTTTGATCCCCTTATGGTGGATACGGATCAGTGGTGTATGACGGCAAGTAATTGCGGGATGAAGTACATCCTGATGTCGGCCAAGTCCTTGGATGGATTCTGTAACTGGCCAAGCAGGCATTCCAACTATACGGTGGCTCAAACACCTTACAGGAAGGATATTCTGGAGAAACTTATTGGTTCTGCCAATAAATATGGTTTAAAAACGGGTTTTTCCTATTCATTGTGGGACCGGCATATGGAAACCAATATCAGGGATGAGGATGCTTATGAAGAATTTATGCTGAACCAGCTTGAAGAACTGATGACCTCCTATGGACCGTTGGTGGAATTGTGGCTTGACGGATTCTGGATCAGGCAGGACCACGGCTGGAAAAATGATGAAGGATTTGCCGCTTCCCAGGCAAAGTTTCTTAAATCATGGAGACTGGAAGGAGCCTTCAGGTGGCGGTGGGATTATTTATATGGAACCCTGAAAAAAATGCAGCCGGATTGTCATATATTTCTGAATTCTACGAGGGCATTCCTCGGGCTTCCGTTATTTCCGGTGGATGGCCGGAATGCGGAAAAGGGAATTGACATTGAAATCAATAACCCGGTCTGGGACTGGCTGGGAGAAAAAAAATACCTGCCACTCCAGATTGAGATGACCCTTTCGCAGAAAGGACAGGATGAATTCGAGGACGGGAACTGGTTCTGGCATAGATCCGATAGTTCGGTGGCAAAAAAGTGGAGGGTTAACAGCTGGAGGAACAAGGCTGAAAAGATGAATGCAAACCTGCTGCTGAATGTAGGTCCCTCCACTTCCGGAAAATTAAGGCCGGAAGATGAAAAGATCCTGTTGAAGATCAGGGAATGACCCGGGCAGTTAACCTGCATCGAAGTCCATGATTTTCAGGTTGATCCCTGGGCCCGTTAATGTTAGAAGGTAAAAAAATATACGATGGATCCGACTCATTATATGTTGACACCCAATAACCAGGGATTTTCCGGTCCCGGTCCCTTCCAGGAGCGGTGGATGTCCTATAAGTTCGGGGCAAGGTTCACTTTTGGCATCAATACCTTTTACAACATGGAAGTCAGTGACGGCAGCCTGGATCCGGAGGTTATTTTCCTGGAAGAAGTCAATACGGATTCATGGGTAGATGCTGCACAGGCTGCTGGCATGAAATACTGCCTTTTTACCGCTAAAAACGAGGATGGGTTCTGCAACTGGAACACCCGTCACAGCTTTTACAATATCATGAATACTCCCTTTTCCAATGACCTGCTGGAAATGCTTGCTGATTCATGTTATAAAAAAGGAATGCCGCTGGGTCTGTATTTTTCGTTGTGGGATTCCTTTGTTTCTTTTGGTGAGGTTGATCAGAAATATGCAGATTATCTGGAATCCCAGCTCGAGGAATTAATGACACAGTATGGCGAGATCCTGGAGATCTGGTTCGACGGAGCCAACAATAAGCAGAACACCGGATGGAATCTGATGCCGCGTGAATTTATCCATGCCTGGCGGAATGAAGGAGCTTACCGCTGGCGTATGGATTATCTTTACCGGAAAATCAAGGAATGGCAGCCGGAATGTATCGTTCTCAATCATCCAACCAATGATTTTATCGGGATCCCGCTGCATCCGGTTGATGCAAGGACCGGGATCAATGTATCCACCGTGGTGGTGGATCAGAAATACTGGGAGTGGCTTGGCAGGGAAATATACCTGCCCTGGGAAATAACCATCAATCTGTCCGGAAAGGACGGAAGCAAGTTCGAACCCGGATTCTGGTATTTTCATGATGGCGATAATTCTACCGCCCACCGGTTGCGCGTTCAGGAATGGCTCCGGTTTGTCGAAAGACACCGTACCAATCTGGTCCTTAATTGCGCCATCACACCCGAAGGTCTGTTAAGGCCGGTTGATGAAGACCTGTTGCTGCATTTATGGGAAGAGCCGATGGAAGAGGCCGGGGAAGATAATGAAGGTGAATATTAACTTTTTACCTGGAGTATAAATTTTTAATGTCATGAGAATAATTGTCAATAACCTTGTTATTCCCGTTCTGACCGGAATGATCCTCTTTGTCGGATGTAGTGAGAAAAAGGTGAAAGAGGAGGAAAAGATTTGGGAAATTCCAACCCTGGGCAATATTGAGCGGTTGGATCCTGAGATTGACCGGTTCATTCCCCTGGATGCTGAGATAGAGATCCTTGCTACCGGATTTGAATGGTCGGAAGGTCCTGTCTGGATTAAAAATGGAAATTTCCTGTTGTTTTCCGACATACCTCCCAACAGTATCTTTAAATGGTCTGAATCAGACAGTATCCGGTTGTATCTGAAACCTTCCGGATATACAGGCGGTCAGAACAGGGATGGAGAGCCAGGTTCTAACGGTTTATTGCTTGACCCCCGGGGAAGGCTTGTTTTATGCCAGCATGGAGACAGGCGTATGGCGGTGATGAATGCCCCGCTTGAGTCTCCAGTTGCGGATTATTCCACCCTGGCAGACCGGTATGAGGGAAAAAGATTGAACAGTCCGAATGATGCCGTATATCACAGCAACGGGGATCTCTATTTTACGGATCCGCCCTATGGCCTGGAAAAGAATGTGGATGATCCTGCAAAAGAAATGGATTTCCAGGGCGTATTTCTTCTCAGGAAAAATGGTGATTTAATTCTGTTGACCGATGAACTCAGCCGCCCCAACGGGATTGGTCTTTCACCCGATGAAAAAACTCTTTATGTGGCCAATTCAGACCCGGAAAAAGCAATCTGGATGGCTTATTCTCTGAATGCTGATGGAACGCTGGGAGAAGGAAAACTGTTTTCTGACGTTACCTCCCTTGTGGGCCGCGAGAAGGGTTTACCCGATGGTTTGAAAGTTCATGGATCGGGCATACTGTTTGCTACCGGGCCCGGAGGCGTACTTGTCTTTAATCCGGACGGGAAGCACCTCGGCACCATCAAGACCACGGAAGCCACGGCCAATTGTGCGTTCGATGATACCGGATCGAATCTCTACATTACTGCAGACATGCATCTGTTGAGGGTGAGGCTGAGGAATGATGAATAATGGCTGAAGGGGCAGCCTTCCTGCTGTTCTCAATAAATTATGGCAAAAAGGATTTGATAATCACACAATAAAAAAACATACATTCTATGCGCCTGAACATAACATACATCCTGATTGCACTTATCCTGAGCGTCGGGATCATACTCGCCGGAAATCTGGTTGGGAAAATGCATTTAAACGGACTTAAATATCAACGGTATGTATCGGTAAAAGGACTGGCGGAACGGGAAGTGGATGCCAATCTGGCCATCTGGCCTTTCAGAATGACGATTGCCAGCAACGATCTTAATTTGTTGCAGAAAAAGCTGGAAAATGATTCCAGGATCATATTGAATTTTTTATCTGAGGAGGGTTTTGATAGTGAATTCAGTACAGGCGTCGCGGAAATACAGGACTCCCAGACATTCAATTATGGATCTCCCAATCAGTCCAATTCATTAAGATATATTGCGAGAAAGGATTTTACCATCAGGACCCCGGATATTCCCAAATTGCATCGTGCGCTGGGCAATATTTCATCCCTGATCGGCAAAGGTATTGTGCTGGAGTCGAAAAATCAGTGGCAGGGTGTTGAGTACTTATTTACCGATCTTAATGAGATCAAGCCAGGCATGATTGAAGAAGCTACAAAAAATGCCAGGGAAGCTGCACAGAAATTTGCCCAGGATGCCGGTTCAAAAGTTGGTAAAATAAAATCGGCAAATCAGGGACTGTTCACAATTTCTGACCGGGATATCAATACCGGTTATATTAAAAATGTACGGATTGTGAATACCATTGATTTTTATCTGGAGGATTAAGGAATCCTGTCAAAAGATTACCGGAAAAGCCGGGATCGAAATCAATTCCGGAGGTATGCTGTTGACTATGGTAATGATCCGGTTTAATTTGACTATTTATTAAATTGACTGGAGAACCTTCAGGAGTATTTATCGGAAATGATAAACGTGGAATTTGAATATGATGATAGGTGCTGTAAAATTAGCGTACTACCAACAGCAAGACTGTAAACGGTTCCTGGAAATTATTGATGACCGGGAAAGTATGCATGATACGTGGGAAGAGTG
>JAGTVG010000252.1 GCA_018224645.1 Cyclobacteriaceae bacterium | reverse complement strand
TATGATCTTTGAGCCAGTTTCTTTTTATAGTATTTACGGAAAACCTGGCGGATTGACGGATATGAATTATAGAGGGCAACATGCACCTCTCCGTGGGTCATCCACCTGACCTCCTCAATATCTTCCTCCACCTGTGGTTTGAGGTTTGAGTCATCGACACATTCCATTTCATACCAGTAAGTTTTCTTCAGAATATTTTTCCCATTCCTTTTATAGGTATGGTATGTATTACAGATCTTTTCTTTCAGCTCAACCTTGATGCTGCATTCTTCCTCGACTTCCCGGATGGCCGTAATTTCCGGATTCTCGTTTGAATCCAGTTTCCCCTTGGGGAGATCCCATTTTTTTAATCTGTAGATCAGTAAAAGATGTTCGTCATGTTCCACGAGCCCCCCTGCGGCTTTGATGAATGTATATTCCATTTTAATAAAATCAATGGCTTCCTTAAAATTGTCAACCTGGAAAGTGATGGAATCCACCTTTTTATTGGTCTTGGATTTCAGCAGCTGAAGGTACAGGTGAATCATATCCATTGAGGCATGTTGTATCAGTACGTCACCATGGAAGGTATTAAAATCAATTTTATCAGTTGCTTCCACCAGGATCACATCGTAATCTTTAAGGACCGCATTCTTTGTTGCCGGGATAATCCTGAACGGAATATCGTTAATGAATATTTTCATAGTGCTGGTAATCTAAACAAACCGATTATCTCATTCTCTAAAAATAGGTTAATTTGAATGAAATCACCTAGTAAAATTTCTTAAATCCATTAAATTTGTTTCATGCATGAATTGTCAGTTGTTTCGGAAAGGGTCGCCCGGTTTCTTCTTGAAATAAAAGCAATCAGGATAAATCCTGATCATCCGTTTGTCTGGACCTCCGGCTGGAAATCACCCATATACTGTGATAACAGGATAGCCCTTTCCTATCCCTCCATCCGCTCCTATATCCGGGATAATTTATCCGAACTGGTCAAAAATAAATTCGATGGTGTGGAAGTCATTGCCGGTGTAGCGACTGCCGGGATTCCCCAGGGAACCCTGGTGGCTGACCGGCTGGATCTTCCCTTCATCTATGTCAGGCCGAAACCCAAGGATCATGGATTATCAAACCAGATCGAAGGCCGGGTGGAAAAGGACCAGAAAGTGGTTGTGATAGAGGACCTGGTTTCAACAGGAGGCAGTTCAATGAATGCCATTGAAGTCCTACGTCATTCGGGACTGGAGATATTGGGCATGGCAGCCATTTTCAGCTATGCTTTTCCAAAATCTGCCGACCTTTTCAGGGAAAACAAGGTACCCTGTTTTAGCCTGAGCAATTATGAAGCACTGATCAAAATAGCCTTAAGGGATGGATATATAAAAGCGCATGAGATGGACAAGTTGATCGCCTGGAGGAAGGATCCGGCCCGATGGGGCTAAAAACCATAATTTTCGATCACACCCAGACCGAAAAGGGCATAATCGTATTTGACAGGATCTTCGGGATCAATTTTTTTCAGATGGTCCGTCAGTTCAACAGCCGTATACCAATCGGTTTGTTTCCGTGAGATCAATCCCATCTTCCGTGCGACACGATCGACATGAAGATCGACGGGACAGATGAGCCGGGATGGGCTGATCCGTGACCATAACCCGAAATCCACGCCCCGGCCGTCATTCCTGACCATCCATCTTAAATACATATTCAATCTTTTGCAGGTTGATCTTTTTTTAGGGGATGGGATATGTTTTTTTGTCCTTGCCGGGGCTGATTCCAGGCTGAAGAATAAATCATGAAAATGAATGAGCCCCTTTTCAACCGAAGGATATCCGGAAAGGAAAAGATCCTCCAGTGAAGCATTTTCCCTGTAATACCGGTTCAGGAAGTATACGAAATAGAGCGTATCCGTTGCATTGAAAGTTCTGTGTTTGAACCGTGTCAATACTTTAAGATCATTCTCACGATGATGAAGGATAAAATCGTAGGGTGAATTATCCATCATCTGCATAAGTTCAAAGCCCTTACGGATAGTTGTTTTCCTCTGTCCCCAGGCAAGGATAGCCGCAAATAATCCTGCGATTTCAATATCCTGCCTGCGGTTGAAACGATGCGGGACGCTGATCGGATCGTTTTCGATAAAGGATTGCTGGTTGTACCGGAGATATTTTTCCTCCAGCAGATATTTTAAATTTTCCGGATGAGGCATCGAAATCAGGGATGGTAGATAATTTCTACCGGAAACTGGCTGTCATAAGCACCCAGACGGTCATATGCGGTTTTGGATATTTTCAGCAGAATATTGGTGTTTTCACCGGTTTCAGGCAACTTCCCGATCACCCGGACAAATACACTTAAATCATTCATTTCGTTTTTAACCTGCATGATGGCCCCTATCGGGGCAGAACGGTGCAATGCCAGGTATTTTTTGGTCTCTTCGGATCCTTCGATCACCCGTGCAATACCTTTTTCCGAGACTTTTTTATATTCCCCTGTATTTTCTGCCTTGATCATCCTGGTTCCTTCTGTTTCCTTCTTCATCACTTCCACATCCTCCTTAAGGGGTGTTTCCACCTTCAGTTCATTGGTTACCAATACTTTTTCATTACTGTTATCCGTAAATCCTATAACCAGTTCCTGGCCTACATATATTGCATTGTTTTCCAGCCGGTTCCATTCAATGATATCAGCGGAAGAAATGCCATATCGGCTGGCGATATGGTAAATGGTTTCTCCCCTGTTTACGATATGGATTTTTTTGCCATTATTTTCCCTGATATTTTTAAACTCGTTAATTTCCGCTGCCACATCTTCATTCAGGTATATGCCAAGCCTGTTACCAACTGAAAGGTTATTGGATCGCAGGGAATTCCATTTTTTAATATCATTGACGCTTACTTTATATTTTCCGGCAATGCCGAATAAGGTTTCTCCCGCTTTCACCACATGCTCGATCTTACCCTTTGCCGGAGTTGCAGGTCCGGCAGATAGATATGGGATCCTCAATTCCTGCCCTACCTGTATGCCTTTGTCGGCATTGGGATTGACATCGACAATTTGGCTGACATCTACGGCATATCTCCTGGAAAGCCTGTACAAGGTTTCACCTTTTTCAACCTGGTGAATGATATAAGATTTTCCGCCAAGGGTCCTGACGCCCAGGGAATCGGCAGGCAACCGGCCGGCATGGGCGGTTTCAAGGGATATGACAGAAATTAAAAAAATAATAGAGGTAAAGGTTGATTGCTTCATGGTAATTTTTCTTTACGTATGCATAAACTTTTCACCACTGTTGAACTACGCATGGGGCCAGCCAATATAAAAATCGATTGCCTCCGGTTAAAAGATATCCAAACGTGCAAAATCCGATTAATTCTTTCAAGTGACAAAATTTCACTTTTTTTATCAAATACTTCTAAAATTTTCATTAAAAAATCCCGGTAATTTTTTCCACATGTTCCGCCGCTTCCTGCATTCGGTAGTATATATAATCAACGACCAGACAAAGGTACATCTGATACAGATCAGTGTAAATTTTAATCTTTCAACCAGGTCTCGCTGTCAACCGGAGTGGCCAATAGGGCTGTTCCGGGAAAAAGGGTTAATGTCAGATGAACATCCACCCCTGGAAATCGATGGAGAAGTTATAAATTATTATCTTTAACCCCTACGAATCATTGTAATTTTTGATCAAAAATGGATACATTTAGATTGCCTATAATGTGCATCATGTTAAAACCCTGTAAAAAAATATTTTTGTTTTTCAGTTTTTTTATCCTTCCGGGCTTCAGTCTTCTGGCTCAACAGAAAATAATGACCATGGATATCGATAATGTGATCGATCCAAGAATGAACCGGTATACAGAACTAGCCCTGGATCACGCAACGGAAATCGAGGCTGATATAGTCATCATCAGGATGGATACCTATGGGGGTGCCGTAAACGATGCGGATGAGATCAGGACGCGGATCCTGGAATATCCAAAACCGATATGGGTATTTATCAATAAAAATGCGGCTTCTGCCGGGGCGCTGATATCCATTGCGTGCGACAGCATATATATGGCCGGCGGGAGCAGCATCGGTGCGGCCACCGTCGTCACCCAGGATGGTTCCACTGCTCCTGATAAATACCAGTCCTATATGAGATCGATCATGCGGTCGACTGCTGAAGCCTCCGGAAGGGATCCGAGGATTGCCGAGGCCATGGTCGACGAAGACATTGAGATTGAGGGAATTACAGAAGCAGGAGAAGTTATCACCTTTTCAACATCCGAAGCCATTAAATACGGTTTTTGCGAAGCCGAAGCCAGTTCGCTTGAGGGAGTGCTTGCCGAGGCCAGTGTCGAGAATTATACCATCGAAGAATTCAAATTATCTGGGGCCGAAAAGATTATCAGGATCTTCCTCAATCCTGTAATCAGCGGGATACTGATCCTTGTCATCCTTGGCGGAATCTATTTTGAATTGCAGACTCCGGGAGTCGGCTTTCCCCTGCTTGCAGCGGTTACTGCCGCCATTCTGTATTTTGTTCCCTATTATCTCAACGGGCTCGCGGAAAACTGGGAAATCATTACTTTCATTGTCGGCATTGCCCTTCTTGCCCTTGAGATCTTTGTGATCCCCGGATTCGGCATTGCCGGTATCGGGGGACTGGTCCTTACCCTGGGGTCACTCATCCTGGTGATGTTGAACAATGATGTCCTGGATTTTTCATTCGTTGATTCGGCTGAGGTATTCCATGCGGTAGCCGCCATCCTGGCCGGTCTGCTGGGGAGCATTATCCTGATGTTCTTTGGCGGGGTCAGGCTGACCAATACCAGGTTTTTCAAAAATATCGCCCTGCAATCCGTACAGGACAGTCTGGAGGGTTATACTTCCAACTTCAAGGAACAATCGTTGCTGGGAAAATCCGGAAAAGCCTATACCGTGCTACGACCCAGCGGCAAGGTGATCATAGACAATATTCTTTATGATGCCTCTACCCGGGGAGATTATATCCAGAAAGATGAAGAGATCCTTGTGGTGAGTGAAGAAGGCACCTCTTTAAAAGTAAGAAAAAAGACCGAACAGGATCAGTCCTGACCATGAATACGGATCAGCCCAGCCATTGATCTCCCATCTGGTTTTCCGGCGGATCGTAAAATGAGGCAGAATCGCTATGGTT
>JAGTVG010000251.1 GCA_018224645.1 Cyclobacteriaceae bacterium | reverse complement strand
TTATTTTGAATATCCCCATCGGGAACAAGGTACATAAGGAGCATAATTTACTGTTGGTTGAATATCAGGAAGTCCGGAAAGCTTCTGATATAATGCCCATTGAATCACGGTATGTCAAACCACTGATCTATGAAGGGATTGAAGGGATCACCCGGATGGATACCGAACTGAGGAAACAAAAATTCATAGAACTGTTGTTGCCGGCGATCCTTGTGACCAAATATGAAATTTTCAAGGAAAATAAGCGGACCATTGATATCTGGGGAAAACTGAAATCCAACATGAATATAACCCCTAATGACAGTGTTTTTATGGAAAACCTGTTCATTAAATACGATACGAAAAACTTTGCAGAAATAAATCAGCGTCAACAGGTTCATCCTAACTCAATCATTCTCGCACAGGCAGCGATAGAAACAGGGTGGGGCAGTTCCCGGTTTTTTCTACAGGGAAATAATGCCTACGGTATCTGGTCGTTCAGCAAACTGGATGACCGGATGGAGTCGTTGTCTGCCAGGGGAGATATTAAGATTTACCTTAAGAAATACAGTACGGTGATGGAATCCGTTGTCGATTATTTCCATACCATTTCGAAATCATGGGCATTCGACCAGTTCAGAAAAAGGCGTGCAGAAACAGACAATGCTTATGAACTGATCTGGTATCTCAACAAATATTCTGAACTGAGAAATGATTATGTAAAAAAAGTAGGGGAAGTGATGATCCAGAATCAGCTGACAAAATATGATACCTGCGAGCTAGATCCGGCTTATTTTCTTAAAGTAAAATATTGATTGATGAATAATAAAATGCTTTTGATCAATCTCTTATGGTTTCCATTTCTGATTTCCTGCACGAACATGGAAAACGGTAAAGAAAACGGGAATACTAGTTCCGCATCAGGTATGGCCTTAATGGAAAGGTTGAAGGATATGGATATCATGGCAAGCAGTTTCCTTTATCACCGGTTCAGCGAAAACAAATATCCGAGTACAAGTATTTCGTCCGCTTTATTCGAGCAACAATTAAAATATCTTAAGGATCACAGGATACCGGTAATCACATTGGGGGAATTACTCCAATGGCCGGATTCTGCCAGTCAAAATCAGAAATATGTGATTCTTACGATCGATGATGCCTTTGATTCTTTTCATCAGCATGGTTTCCCACTGCTGAAAAAATACGGATTCAAAGCAACCTTATTCGTTAATACGGCCACCATAGGCAGTGGGGATTATTCAGGATGGGAGGAACTCCGGGAGATTTACGAATATGGGATCGAATTGGGAAACCATACGCATTCCCATGCCTATTTCTTAAATGAGCCACCGGGACAAAGGCTGGAATACTTCAAACATGAGGTAGCGCAGGCTCAGGATATCTTCAGGGAAAAACTGGGCATTGAGTGCAGGGTATTTGCTTATCCATTTGGAGAATATGATACCGGTATGCAGAAGATAATCAGCGAACTTGGCTTTTTTGGAGCTGCCGCCCAGAATTCAGGGGTGATCTCCGGCTATACAGATCCGTTTGCCCTTCCCAGGTTTCCCATGACGGATCAATATGGCCAGATGGACTCATTTATTGAAAAAGTGAACATGCTGGCATTGCCTGTAGTCGAAATGCTGCCATTGAATACAATTTCTGAAAATAATCCACCCGTTCTGAAGATAAGGTTCATTGATCCCGGTCTTGATCTGGACAGGCTGCAGTGTTTTGTTCAGGGCGGTGTATGTAAGATTGCTCTTGTGATAGGAGACACAATATCGGCAGAAATTACCGCCCAGGGAAAACTGACCGGCAGGAGGCATTTATACACGATAACCGTACCTCATAAAACCACCGGCAGATGGTACTGGTTCAGCCAGCAATGGGTATTCCCGGAAAAACCATAAAACCGGATAACGGCCAGATCAGGATATGATACATTTTCATCCTGCTTTTTCATCAGAATTTCGCGAATTTAACTTTTACGGGGAGGGAAGTCTTCTGAATCATTGTTTTTAAATTCATTGCGTTTGTTGATGAAAATGTTTTTATTAGCCGCGGAATTTCTGAAAAGACAGATAAAAATCCGCACATTTTTTTCATGAAATAAAAATATTTATGATTTTCGGGGTGTAAAGATTAAATTTTATGAATATCTCCGGAAAATTGAGTTGGCAGTTGTGGGCTTTTTTATGGAATTAAAGGATTTTATACATGAAAAGCATCAATTTTTTCAATAACATAAAATAAATGCATATGACGAATAATAATACTAAGATCAAACAGAATAAAAGTCTGGTGATCGTTATCGCGGCCATAGCTGCAACAGGCGGGCTTTTATTTGGTTTTGATACAGGCGTTATTTCAGGTGCCATTCCTTTCTTTAAGGATTTCTGGGCACTTACGGACAAGCAGGTTGAATGGATTGCAACGGCCGGATTGATTGGAGCCATTATCGGTGCAGCTTTCAGTGGGCGGATTACGGATCTTATCGGAAGAAAAAAGGTAATTATTGCGGCAGCCGTCATTTTTGGCATTGGTGCATTATGGACCGGATGGGCTGATACGCCTACCAGTTTGTTTGCCGGAAGGCTTTTTCTGGGTTTAGCCATTGGGGTTTCTTCCTATGCTGTACCAATGTATATTGCGGAAATTTCTCCCACGAAACAGCGGGGGGCCCTGGTATCGGCTTTTCAGTTGCTGATCACAATCGGTATCCTCGTATCTTATTTAAGTGATCTTGGGTTTGCCGATGAAAATGATATGGAATCCTGGAGACCTATGTTCCTCGTCGGGGTTATCCCAGCCATCATCTTGTTCATAGGGATGTTCACCTTACCGGAAACCCCCAGGTTCCTGATTGGGAAAGGCCGTGAAGAACAGGGACGAAGGATCCTGAAAAGGCTTGAAGAACCTGAGTTGGTGGAACCTGCCATCGATAAAATGAAAAAGGAAATTGCACTCGATGCCGAGGCAGGAAAATCCTGGAAGGATATTTTTGCCCCATGGTTAAGAACACCCTTGTTCATTGCTATCGGGATCATGTTTGTTCAGCAGTTCGTTGGTATTAATACCGTGATTTATTATAGCCCGGTAATTTTTGAAAATGCCGGTTTTGCATCTAAAACAGCAGCCATTGCTGCTTCTGTGAGTGTTGGTGCTGTTAATGTATTGTTTACCATTGTTGCCATGACGGTTATCGACCGGGTCGGTAGAAGAAAACTCTATTTTATTGGAACTGCCGGGATTGCTTTTGCGCTGGTTGCACTGGCCATCAGTTTCGCCTTCCAGGAATCCCTGGGTGATATGGCGAAATGGTTTACAGTGGGTTTCGTTTTACTGTACATCATTTTCTTTGCCGTCAGCCTCGGGCCGTTGGGATGGCTGATCATTTCCGAAATATTCCCATTGAAACTCAGGGGTGTGGGGATGAGTATTGGCGCTTTATCCAACTGGCTGTTCAATGCAATCGTCACCTTTACCTTCCTTTCCCTCATCAACTTCCTTACCGCAACGGGAGCATTCCTTTTATATGCCGTTGTCGGTGTGGTCGGCTTGATTTGGGGATACCGGTATATTCCTGAAACAAAAGGGATTACCCTGGAAGAAATTGAGGAACACTGGAGAAAGGGAACTAAACCCATTGATATAAAATAGACAAAAAGGGCTGTCCTGTACTGAAATCCGGCCATGGCCGCTGCAAGTATACGACAGCCTTTTTATTGTTCCTGTATCCTGTTTGGCAACTGGATGCTGAACCGGGTTCCTTCTCCCGGAGTGCTGAATACTTTCAGGTGCCCCTTGAGTTTTTTAACTGCCTCCCGTACGATGTATAAGCCGATCCCTGTTCCTTTTGAGTGCTGGTGACCACGGTAAAACATTTCGAAGATATGTGGAAGCACTTCCTTGTCGATCCCGACCCCGGAATCCTGAATATCAATGGTCGTTGAATTCCGGTCAGTCTTTATCCTGATCAGAATCTTGTTTTTACTCTTTTTCGGATCTGAATATTTAATGGCATTCGAGATGAGATTTCTGAAGATCTCATAAATCCGTATCCGGTCATTGATAAATTCACTGCCAAGAACCTTAATGGATTTGTCAATTTTATCATGATTCTCCATGTAGTTCAATTCATCGAAACATTCCTGGATGATTTGCTTGAATTGAATTTTTTCGAGCTGGATCTCGGAGTTCGATATCCTTGAATGACTGAGGATATCCCGGATAAAACGGTCAAGGCTCTGTACCCTTTCCTCCAGGATGTTGATATATTCATCGACCTTTCCGGATTCTGTTTTCCGCTCGAATTTGATTACCGTGATCAATCCTTCAACGGAGGTAATCGGTGCCCTGAGATCATGCGAGACACGGTAAACGAAATTATTAAGCTTTTCATTCATCTGTTTTAACCGGTCTGCAGATTTTTTTCTTTCCTCAATTTCACTTCTCAGGAGATTATTGGTGTTCCATAATTCGGATGTTCTGTCAGAAACAATTTTCTCCAGGTTAAGATTGGACTTCTGGAGTTCCTCCTGCATTTTAAAAATGTCCAGTTTATGGGCAAGGATCTGGACGGCAGTGCCAAGCATGGTCCTCATTTCAGATAACCTGTTCGGTGTGTTATCCCTGTCGGCAAAAATATAAACCGTATTCCTGGATGTGACGGATGTGTAGGAGATCAGCAGGATGGAATCAGGCTGGAAAGTATCTTCACGAAAAGAATCATATAGCAGGATATTGTCCTTTGATTTATGATCGGTAAAATACAAGCCATTCTGAAGTTCATTCTTGATGAATGAATTCAGATATATCGTTTTTATGCTGGATGATCCGGCTTTATTCATCTGGACCAGGGGTTGAACGATCTGGTTTTTTTCTTCCACCCCATATCCGCAAAATGGCAATCCTTTAAAATCGGAAATCATTTTAAGGGTTGTGCCGATCATCATGTCGGGTAGGGACATCGATTTGATTGTATGATTGATCCGGGACAGGATAAAGATGTCTTCCGCTCTTTCAGCAAGCCGTTGATTTTCCAGGGTTAATGTTCTTAACTTCTCCTTAAGTTCCTCTAACTGCTGTTGCATCTGGTCAATCATAGCTTTTACAGTGGTCAGAAACAAAGATTTCCGTTTATTATTGATTAACTGGCCAATGTAGAACAATAATAGTACAAGTTAAGAAATCTTTGCAAATTTTATACCAAAATTCAGCATCAATTTAAACCTGAAAGGTAAAAAATGATACCTTATACTACCATAACGGATCATGGGCCGGGTTCATATACAGCGGCTGCAATTTTTGAATCCGCTGTCCCGTAATATAAAAACCACCTTTTTCCCAGCGGAGCCAATCCTTCAAGAAAACATACATTTCCAACCTGACCTGTAATTTCGTAATCATTTTCCGGGTGAAAAAAATCGGTTTCCGAACGGGCGATCACTTTTGAAGGATCCCTGACATCGAACAGGATCTGGCCTGCCGCATAGGTGCCTGGAGGTAACTGCGGTTCTCCATTTTCAGGATGGTTCCGGCTGTTGTAGATCATCCAGATCCCGTTATCGGTCATTATGGCCGGTGGGCCGGGTTCTACAAGATCGCTGTCAAAATAACCTTTCCTTGGGCTGAAGACGGCTTTCAGATTACCATCATCTCCTTCAAGCGGAACCCAGTGGAAAAGATCATCAGAATAAGCCAGGTATATATGAGTATCCCCCCAATACATCCAGTACCTTCCATTGATTCTAACGGCGATTAATTGATGTCCTGACTTCCTGCTGACAATGGAGCCCGATTTAGACCATAGATCCCTGTATTTTCCATCCCGGTATTCAGCAAATGCCAGTCCATGTTTTTCCCATTTTAAAAGGTCACCCGAACTTGCGACGGCCAGCCTTGCCGTTTCCCCATCCCAGGCAGTATAGGTAAGGATATATTTTCCCGATTCACTTTCAACGATGCGGGGATCTTCACATCCTCCTTCCCATTCAAAAGGTTTCATATGATCATGATCCGGATAAAAGACCGGGTCCTTCATTTTGATGAAATGAAGTCCGTCAGTGCTGACGGCCAGGCCTAACCTGGAGGTTCCCGCATACTTTCCAACCACATCCTCAGCCCGGTAGATCAGGTAAATTTTCTGATCACGATTGACAGCTGCAGGATTAAAAACATCTTTTTCTTCCCAACGGACTATTTCACCCCGGATGGGGCAATTAAATGTCATACTGTCTGAGGGCGTCAGGACCGGATTCAAACTGTCCACTTTCTGAAAAGGCAGCCATTGCCAGTTTTGTGATACCGTCCCGGTAATATCCCGGGCTGTTTCCTGTTGCTGAGATTGATTGCATCCTGAAAAAAATAAGATGGCAGGGAATAAAAAGAACATAAATAATTTCATTTCAGATTTTTTTTGATTCAACGATTTATTCGGTAAATGCTCCCTTTTGAATGTGTTTACTTCTGTGCTTTCCATGAGTATAATCAGCCAGTTTTACAACACGTGTAGTATTTAACTATGAATGTTCTTTTAATATATCGTATTTTAAGTTTATTTGCATTTTCCCCGGATGAATAAATGTTAAGTTGGAGTTTCAATTTACATATATTTTTACCGTAATTTGTTATTTCTGACATAAATGAAGCTGCGCGCGATTATTATTCTGAGTATGTTATTCCCATCCAGGGAGATTCTGGCACAACCCGAATGGCCCATACTGCCCAATGGCCGTTTTCTGAATCCTTCGGATATGACCATTCCTTACGATCACATCGACTTCAAGGGGGAGCTGTATAATTTTGAGCAGGGAAATACCTGGAAATTTTCACTTGCAGGAGGCATATCTCTATTCCGGGATAAACATGAATTGACGATTGAGCTTCCGGTTGTTAGATCGGAATATACGGATATTGAAAACCTGACGGGGATCGGTGATATAATGATTCGCTGGAAAATTCTTACCTATGAATCCATTCAACGGGTCAGGACCCTGGCTTCCTCTGCCTTTTATTTCGAAGTTTCCCTGCCGACCGGGGAGGAATTAAATGGACATGGTGCCGGGGTTCCAGTGATCACACCCGGATTTATACTGGCTTACAGACCTGTTCCCCAAATTGGCATTTTACCTCATCTGCGATATGCACATTCATTGGGAGAGGCGAATTCGGAATGGTCCGGCGGAATGTCCGGAACCTATCCCGGAAATCCGGATGATATGGAAACTAAGATCAGAGCTTTACAGGCCGAGATCTTTTTTTATGCAGAATTCAGCCAGGCCTGGCTGGGGCTTGCTCCAGGTTATATTTACGATTTTTATTCCGGTGAGGGAACTTTGAACCTGAGGCCTGAAATTGGAAAATTGTTTGCAGATTCACTGGCGCTTAAATTAAGTGGTTTGTTTTACATCGCCGGCCGAAGAAGATTACTCAACTGGACCATGTTCAGTGTTAATTATTTTTTTTAAATTTTTAATCTGAAGATATATCTCATCCACATGTATATAATCGGCCACATAACGGAATCGTTTTACATCAGAAGGTCATTAATCCTGGGATGGATATTTTTGTTAACACCGGTATTCATCCACCCGTCAAATTCCCAGAAGATAAAATCGGTCCATCCCAACAAACCTGTTCATTCGCTTGTATTGAAGCAATGGACAGCAGAGGATGGTTTGATCTCGAATAACCTCACGGCACTTTCTACCGATAAACTTGGATTTATATGGATAACCTGCTTTAATGGAGCGCTTAAATTTGACGGGAAATCTTTCCAGTTGTTCGATCAGGAAAACCTGTCCTTTCTGACATCCAATGCGTTTATGGATCTCGTGAATGCCGAAGATAGCACCATCTGGTTTTCAACACAGGCGAGTGGGATTGTTTGTTATAAGAACGGAAGCTTTTATTACCCTGATTTCAATAACGACTTACCGAAAAGTATCAGGAATATCCACATTGACCAGAATAATACAATCTGGGTCGGTTCGAACAACTCCGGCCTTTATTATATCAGGAACAATAAAGTTTTTCGGGATTTACATCCCTACGTAGCCGATGCAAGCATCATGGACATTACATCCGATGATCGTGGACGGGTGTATATCGCCACCTATAAAAATGGGTTGATCGTTATCGATAACAATGTCTATGAACAATACAGGATGGAACATGGTCTGTATTCCAACGATCTTAATACCTTATTGATTACTCATGATCATGTGCTGTACGCTGGAACTACACTGGGCCTGAACATGTTAAAGGATGATAAAATTACAGGCGATCAATATTTTGATAATATTGAGATCAATAAAATGTTGGAGGATGGGTATGGTTCCGTCTGGGTAGCCACCGAAATAGGCCTCGGCAGATTAAATAACCTGTACCATACCTATGAATTTTTTCAAACACACGATGGATTACCAACCAGGCAAATCAGTGATCTGATATTTGACCATGAAGGAAATCTATGGTTGAGCACTAAAAAAGGTGGTATCTTAAGGTTGAAACACAGCAATTTTATCAATTATACAGAAACCGATGGACTCGCCCTGAATCAGGTCAACATCATTGAAGAAAAGGAACCCCGCATATTTTACGTGGGATCTGATGATGGAGCAATTAATATCATAGCAAATGGACAGATTTCTGAACTCAAAATTACGACAGATCTGGATCAGACCGGGATCAGGGATATCTGTTTCGTTGACGATGATGAAATCTGGATTGGAAGTTATAGCGGGATACTGATCAAAAAGGGGAGGAACGAAAAGTTATTGACCCGTAAAAATGGTCTGCCTGCTCACGATATTAGGAGAATCAGGAAGGATAGCCAGGGAAATATCTGGGTTGCAACCAGGTCGGCAGGTTTACTGAAATTCAGAAATGATTCATTGATTTCAATTTATGATAAAGGCAATGGACTGGGGGGGAATTATGTATTATGCATCCGGGAGGATCTTGAACAGAATATATGGGCAGGCACGTATGGCGGCGGCCTGAGCAAAATCGATAAACAGGGAAGGGTGGAAACCTTCAGTATCAATGATGATCCTTCAGGAATACTTTTTTTTAACATTACCATCGATCAGGACAATGTTAAATGGCTGGCAACAAATGTCGGGATATTCAGGTATGATGGTCAGAAATTCCGTGAAATTCTCCTCAGCAGTACTTCACAGAATGATACCTTTTTTGATATAATCTTCGATGATGAAGATGGAATATGGATTACCTCCAATATTGGATTGTACAGGATAAAAAGACAGGATGTCAGGAATTTTGTTGCAGGCAGCCTGGAGGCGGTACCAACCACAGTATTTGATCACAATGACGGGCTCAGGAATAAAGAATGTACAGGGGCAACCCGATCTTTAAAATCCATAGACGGTACTTTATGGATTCCCACATTGGGGGGCGTAGCCATGATCGATCCTTCAAATGTCAGGGAAAACAGGACACTTCCTCCGGTTTTTATCACCGATTTACAGACCGACCGTTCAGGTGAATTTCTCAGCGAAGCGCTCACAACCGGCAATTTAGTCCTGGAACCGGGCAATTTTAGATACAGGATTAAATTTACCGCATTAAGTTATCAGGCACCGGATAAGGTCAGGTTCCGGTACAGGCTTGATAATGTCGATAAGGAGTGGATTGAAACAGTTAATGTAAGGGAAGTCCAGTACACGAACCTGCCTCCTGGCCGGTACACCTTTTTTGTGACGGCCAGCAACAATGATAACTACTGGAATGAAACGGGAGCAAGTTTTTCATTCAGGATCAAACCGTTTTTATATCAGCGGCCGGAAATATACGCGATAGGTTTATTTGTTGTGATGGCAATTACATGGATAGGCTATAAAAAACGAGTTTATGCCATCGAAAAACGGAACAGGGAACTTAAAAAGGTTAATGAAGAACTGGATAAGTTTGTTTACAGCGCATCCCATGATCTGAAAGCTCCCCTGAATTCTGTGCTTGGGCTGATAAATATTGCCAAAAAAGATGGAGCCTCCGGAAACATGCCGCTGTACCTGGAACTTGTTGAAAAAAGTATCAAACGACTTGAAAAATTTATCGGTGATATTATCGATTATTCACGTAATGCCAGTGTATCGATAAAAATCACG
>JAGTVG010000250.1 GCA_018224645.1 Cyclobacteriaceae bacterium | reverse complement strand
GCCGAAAGGGTTGACGGATATGATCCCCTTGCCGTTATCGACACGTTCAGGCGGAAGATGAAGATCCTTGACGAAAAGAAAGGGCCTGTTTTACTCGATACCCTCACCTACCGGATCAGCGGACATAGCCCCTCAGATGCTTCCTCCTACCGGTCCAAGGAGGAGATCGAAGCCTGGTTATCCCAGGATTCAATCGACACCTACGGCCGGAAACTCGCCGAAGGAAATATCACCGGCGGAAATACATTGGACAACATCCGCGTTAATACCATCGAACTGATCAAAAAAACCCTTACGCTGGCTGCCGACAATAATCTTTCCCCCCGGCTTGACCTTAAAAAAGATCCGGATGCGATCGGACATTTTATGTTTTCAAATGCTTCTGTCGACAGATTCGATGACCGTAAACCTATCGTCAATCATGCTTATGATGAGAATCCCCGGGTTCAGCAGATTAAAAAGAAGGAACGTTTTGCCATGACGGATAACAAACCTGTTCCAAAGATCAGGACCTACAATGTCAGGGATGCCATATTCGAGGCCATCATAGACAGGTACTATAAGGATCCCACATTGTGCGCTTTTGGTGAAGAGAACAGGGACTGGGGAGGGGCTTTTGCCGTTTATCGTGGCCTCACGGAAGCGGTGCCATACCCCCGCCTTTTCAACTCTTCCATATCGGAAGGGGCCATCGTTGGCGTCGCCGTGGGATATGGCATGTGCAGTGGCCGTGCCATACCTGAACTGATGTATTGTGATTTTCTTGGCAGGGCGGGTGATGAAGTCTTCAACCAGTTATCCAAATGGCAGGCAATGAGTGGTGGATTATTAAAAATGCCGGTCGTGCTGAGGGTATCCATCGGTTCAAAATATGGCGCACAGCATTCCCAGGACTGGACTTCCATTGTTTCCCACATCCCGGGGTTGAAAGTAGTATTCCCCGCTACCCCCTATGATGCCAAAGGATTGATGAATACGGCACTACAGGGCACTGATCCAGTGATCTATTTCGAGTCCCAGCGGATCTATGACATGGGCGAATTGTTTCATGAAGGGGGTGTCCCGGAAGGATATTATGAAATTCCGATCGGGGAGCCTGATATCAAACGATCCGGATCAGATATTACTTTACTAAGCATTGGAGCTACCCTGTATAAAGCGCTTGAGGCTGCTGATATCCTTCAGGAAAAGTATGGCATGTCGGCAGAGGTGATTGATGCGAGAAGTATCGTCCCCTTTAATTTTGAACCGGTGGTAAATTCGGTGAAAAAAACGGGCAGGATCCTGCTGACAAGCGATGCCTGTGAAAGAGGTTCGATCCTCAAGGATATGGCACAGAATATTACGGAAATGGCCTTTGACTACCTGGATGCTCCGCCCGTTGTCGTTGGTTCCAGAAACTGGATCACCCCTCCTTTTGAAATGGAAGAGTATTTTTTCCCGCAGGAAAGCTGGATCCTGGACGCCATCCATGAGAATATCCTTCCTTTGAAAGGGCATGAAGTTACTAATGATTTTTCCACAGGAGCAAAACTGGAACGATTAAAAAAAGGAGTTTAAATGAAAAAATTACTCCTTTTTGGTGCAGGGAAGATAGGCAGATCTTTTATCGGTCAGCTATTCAGCCGGGGAGGGTATGAGGTAATCTTTATCGATATCAGCCGGGAGGTAATCGACCAGCTGAATCTCCGCAGATCCTATGATGTGATCATTAAAAGCGATCTGGGAAATGAAATCATTCACATAAACAATGTAAGTGGGCTTCACTTTTCCCAAACAGAGGAAATTATGGGAGAAATCAGATCGACCACGCTTATCGCCACTTCTGTTGGCCCGGCTAACCTGCCGCAGGTCCTGGACATCCTGGGCCGGGGATTGAAAAAAAGATTCAACATGGAGAAAAATTCCAGGGTGGATATCATCATCGCCGAAAATCTACGGAATGCCGCGGATTTTTTCTCTGACCAATTGAAGAGAAATCTTCCTGTGCAGGTAATCCGGGACAGAATAGGCCTGATCGAAACAAGCATCGGCAAAATGGTCCCCATCATGACGAATGAGGAAATTCAGCAGGATATTCTCCGGGTATATGCGGAACCCTACAATACATTGATCCTGGATCAGCAGAGTTTTAAAAATCCGTTGCCTGCGGTTGATGGCCTTGCCCCTAAATTGAACATGAAAGCATGGGTCGACCGTAAATCATTCATTCATAACCTGGGCCATGCTGCCACAGCTTATTATGGTTACCTCAAACATCCTGAATCTCCATATCTTTATCAGATCCTTGCGGACAGGGAAGTCCATGAATTTGCCCGGTCCGTCATGCGGGAGGCAGCGGCCGTTCTGATTTCCCTGTATCCTTCTGAATTTTCGCTGAGTACATTAAACGATCATATCGACGATTTACTATTTCGCTTTCAGAACAAAGCGCTTGGTGATACAGTTCATCGTGTAGGCAGGGATCTTAACCGGAAACTTGGACCCGAAGACAGGCTGGCTGGTGCAATCCGCCTAGCGTTGAAAACAGGCGATCCCTATCAGAAAATTTTATATGCCCTCACCTGCGGATTCTATTTCCGGGCACCGGACCAGACGGGTAATTTGTTTCCTGACGATCAGGAATTTGTTAAAAATTTTATGAAAAATGATTTCATGAATAGCTTGGAAAAAGTTTGTAATTTTAACAGGATTGAACATGATGAAGTCATCAGAAAAGCAATGGATACAAATCAAGAAGTTATTTCAAAATTTCAAATTTAGAAGCCTTTAACAATGAATATATTTCAGGATTTCCCATCTCAGCAACGGTTGATCAGTAAGTTTGGGAGTCCATACAAAACGAACCCGCTTGATGTCAACACACATTTCCACACACCCTATTCCTTCAGTGCCTTTGAATCCATTCATGAAATATTTGTAAGGGCGGAAAAGGAACAGGTGGATATCCTGGGCATCAATGATTTTATCACCACCTTCGGTTATGTCGAGTTTAATGACCTTGCCCACAGATATAAAAAATTTCCTGTATTCAGCATCGAATTTATGGGCCTGATGAAGGACGAGCAGGCAAAAGGGATTAGAATCAATGATCCTAATAATCCTGGGCGGATCTATTTCTGTGGTAAAGGACTTGCATTTCCCGAACAATTCGGTGAATACAGCCGGGCCCTTTTACAGCAGGTCTTTGACGAAAGCCATAAACAGACAATGGCAATGACCCGGAAACTGAATGAACACCTTCAGAAGATCGATGCTCCTTTTCAACTGGAATTCATTGAAATCAGGGAAAAGTTTTCCAAAGGAATGGTTAGAGAACGACATCTTGCCAAAGCACTGAGGAAAAATATCGAAGAGCATTTTGGGGAAACACAAAATATCAACAATTTCCTGGAAAAACTTTGCGGTGGAAGAAAATTAGAATATGCTGAAGGAAGGCCTGCGAAACTCGACAATGAACTGCGGAGTATTTTACTGAAAAAAGGGGGAGTGGCTTTTATTGAAGAAGATGAAAAAGCTTTCCTGACCTTACCGCAGATCCAGAAAATCATTCTGGACGCCAGGGGAATTCCCTGTTACCCTGTCCTGCTGGATGATCCCGAAGGAAATTATACGGATTTTGAAGCGGATCCTGAAAGGTTGTTCATTGAACTGGCAAAAAGAAAAATTTATGCCATAGAACTGATCCCGGGACGGAATGATATAAATCACTTAAAACGGTTCGTTGAATTTTTTAATGAAAAGGGCTTTATCATAACGATGGGTACTGAACATAATACGCCGGAAATGATCCCCATGAAATTGCGGACCAGGAATAATGAACCTCTTGATCATGGCCTGAAAGCCACCGTTTATTATGGGGCATGCATCATAGCCGCGCATCAGTTTCTGACTGCAAAGGGTCAAGAAGGATACCTCACAAAAGAAGGATTCCCGAGAATTGAAAAACAGGATGAATTTATTAACTTGGGAAATGCTGTAATCAGGACTTTTACGAATAAACAGGATTGATTTTAAAGCCTACAAAATGGATGTCACAAGAATAATTCCGGGTATCAGGGCTATTCTTACTTTTTCAAGCACAGGCCCGATCATTAAGTATGTCAACCCCGATCGCTTGAAAAAAGAGATCAACAATGAACAGGATTTTATCAATGGACTGAACAGTGAAATGGGAATTTATATTGCCGCCGGCAGGGATGAGGAACAGATCATTCAAAAATTCAGGAATGTACAGTCTGAAACCGGCTTTCAACGGGGTCTGATCTTTATTGAAAACGTCGGGCTCCTGGGAGCAGGTAATTCCTGGGATGAAGCCGATCATTTTATAAATCAATATTTGAGGGGAACAACTGTTACCTTTATCGAAAAAGAAAGTAAAAGTGCGAGGATTCTAAATAAGGTGGTGATCGTCACAGGAGGAGCCCAGGGATTTGGTAAGGGCATTGTTGAAGAACTGGTTTTTGAAGGAGCATTTATTATGATAGCAGATGTCAATGCGGCGAAGGGACAGGCAGTTGTGGATGAGATCAACCGGAAAAAAGGAAAAAATCATGCACTCTTTTATGAAACGGATGTGACTAAACCTGATTCTGTAATAGCAATGATCAATGCTACGGTAAGCGAATTCGGCGGGATCGATGTGCTGATCAGCAATGCAGGGGTTTTAAGGGCTGGAAGTATAGAGGAAATGGATGAAAAAACTTTTGATTTTGTTACCGATGTCAATTATAAGGGATTCTTTATCTGCACCAAATACACCATCCCTGTCATGAAACTTCAGCGCAGGTATAACCAGTCGTTGCATATGGACATCATACAGATCAATTCCAAATCCGGGCTTACAGGAAGCAATAAAAACTTTGCCTATGCCGGTGGAAAATTCGGGGCCATCGGCCTTACGCAGTCATTCGCATTGGAACTTGTCCATTCGGGAATAAAGGTAAATGCAATATGTCCAGGTAATTATTTCGAAGGCCCCTTATGGTCTGATCCCGAAACCGGATTATTTGCACAATACCTGAAAACCGGAAAAGTGCCGGGAGCAAAAACTATTGAAGATGTTAAGAAAGCCTATGAAGCCAAAGTTCCTATGAACCGGGGATGCACCCCTAAAGATGTGGTAAAAGCCATTTACTACCTGATTGAGCAGGAATATGAAACGGGACAGGCCCTGCCGGTAACCGGTGGACAGGTGATGTTGAATTAATGAAACCCGTTCTGAGGGTTCAGGGCTGCAGGAATCTGGTTCGATAGGTTGAGCCGTTCCTGGAAATGTTTCTTGTCATTCCTCCTGAATCCTGCATATAACCAGTGGTGGGGACTATATGATTATCAGATCAGGCTGATATAATGGCAGGCAGAAATGTTGATTATTGGCTTTCTGGCCAGATCTAAAAGAAAAGTATTTATTTATCATTATATTAATAACAAAGAGAAACCACGGATATGAAAACACACGCAGTCAGGCTATATGGTAAGGATGACCTGAGGCTGGAAACCTTTGATCTGCCGCCAGTCAGGGAGAATGAGATTCTTGCCAGGGTAGTCTCCGACAGTTTATGTATGTCTTCCTATAAGGCAACTAAACAGGGGGCTGACCACAAACGGATCCCTGATGATGTTGCAGAAAATCCCGTCATGATAGGCCATGAATTCAGTGGTGAGATTGTCGAGGTTGGTTCCCGCTGGAAGGATCATTTTAGACCCGGCAGAAAATTTTCTATTCAACCCGCCCTGAATTATAAAGGCAGTCTTGATGCTCCCGGATACAGCTATCAATACATCGGGGGTGATGCCACCTACATAATCATTCCCAATGAAGTGATGGAAATGAGATGCCTGCTTGATTATGATGGCGAAGGTTATTTTCCGGCATCCCTTTCAGAACCTTATTCCTGTGTGGCCGGCACTTTTCATGCACATTATCATACGAGAAGTGGATCATATGTCCATGAAATGGGGATCAGGGAAGGGGGAAAAATGGCCATTCTTGCGGGGGTAGGCCCCATGGGGCTTGCTGCCATTGATTATATCATTCATTGCGACCGCAGACCTTCGATGCTTGTGGTTACTGACATCGATCAGAGCCGGCTTGACCGGGCAAGCCTGTTACTCACTCCGGAGGAAGCATCCAGGAACCAGGTCGAACTGGTTTATCTGAATACACTGGAAATAAAGGATCCCGTAGATTATCTCAGAGAGATCAGCCAGGGTTCCGGCTTCGATGACGTGCTCGTGTTTGCTCCGGTTAAGAAACTTGTCGAACAGGCTGACAGGATCCTTGGAAAGGATGGATGTTTGAATTTTTTCGCAGGGCCTTCAGATCCCGGATTTTCGGCTGAATTTAATTTTTATAATGCACATTATCTTTCCACGCACATTGTCGGAACAAGCGGTGGAAATACAGAGGATATGATCGAATCACTGGATATGATGTCAAAAGGATTGCTCAATCCGGCAATCCTGATCACCCACATTGGAGGCCTGAATGCGGTGATCCATGCCACCAGTAGTCTTCCCAATATTCCGGGTGGAAAAAAGATGATCTATACCAATATAAATATGGAATTGACGGCAATCGAAGATTTCGGAAACAAGTCGAAAGAGAGTCCTTTATTTGAAAATCTTGCCAGGATCTGTGATAAACATCATGGATTATGGTCGATTGAAGCCGAAAAATATCTGCTTGATAATGCGGATTATCTTTAGATTAAAATTTATTTTTGTTAAGCTTGTCCCAGATATCGGAATTTTATAGCCATCTTTTTGTAAATGTATTTTTTCTATGAATCCTAAATTAATCAATCGTGCCTCCAATAATCTTCGTATCCTTTCGGCAGCTATGCCTGAAAGGGCAAAATCAGGGCATCCCGGCGGAGCGATGGGAGGAGCTGATTTCATCAATGTCCTGTTTTCAGAATTCCTCAGGTTCGATCCGGAGGATATGACCTGGATTAACCGGGACAGGTTTTTTCTCGATCCGGGGCATATGTCACCGATGATCTATTCGATTTTGCATATGTTCGGGCTTTTTTCAACCGATGATCTGAAAAACTTCCGGCAATGGGGCAGCAAAACACCCGGTCATCCTGAAAGAGATATAGAAAGAGGCATTGAAAACACATCCGGGCCTCTTGGTCAGGGCCATGCTTTTGCTGTTGGAGCAGCCATTGCAGAAAGGTTTCTATGTGCTAGGTTCGGGGAATGGATGTCGCACCGGATCTTTACTTACATTTCGGACGGCGGTATCCAGGAGGAAATTTCCCAGGGTGCCGGACGGATCGCAGGATTTCTTGGATTGAGCAACCTCGTGATGTTTTACGATTCAAACGATATTCAATTATCATCGCCGACAGAGGATGTTTCAAATGAGGATACGGTCAGGAAATATGAAAGCTGGGGCTGGAAAGTGATCATGATCAATGGAAATGACCAGGACCAGATCAGGAATTCCTTGTTTCAGGCGACCCAGGAAAAGGACCGCCCGACCCTGATCATCGGTAAAACCATCATGGGTAAAGGTGCGATCACCTCAGCAGGGCAAAAATTTGAAAAACAGGTATCAACCCATGGCATGCCCCTTTCAAAGGCAGGAGCTTCATTTGAAAATACGGTTAAACAACTGGGAGGGGATCCGGACGATCCGTTTAAAGTATTCCCGAAGGTAAAGGAATATTTTGATGAAATTAGGAAAAGAAAAATAACTGAAGCCCGTGAAAAAAAAGCGGAACAGAAAAAATGGGAAAAGGCCTACCCGGAATTGGCTGAAAAACTAAAGAAATTCTTTGCCCTGGATATTCCCCGGATAAATTATGAAGCCATTGAACAGAAAGCCGGGACCGCCACGCGAACTGGTTCAAAAGTTGTATTGGCCCATTTCGCAGATGTCGTCGAAAATATGATCGTAGCTTCAGCCGACCTCTCCAACAGCGATAATACCGATGGTTTTCTGAAAAAAACAAAACCGTTTACCAGGGGAGACTTTTCCGGGGCTTTTCTTCAGGCAGGTGTTTCTGAATTGACCATGGCTGCTCTTGCCAATGGAATGGCCCTCCATGGAGGCGTTATTCCCGCCTGCGGGACGTTTTTTGTTTTTTCCGATTTTATGAAACCTTCGGTCAGGCTGGCTGCCCTGATGCAGCTTCCTGTTAAATATATCTGGACCCATGATGCATTCAGGGTGGGGGAAGATGGGCCCACCCATCAGCCGGTCGAGCAGGAAGCACAGATCAGGTTGCTCGAAAATCTGAAGAACCATCAAGGTAAAAGAAGTATGCTCGTACTCCGGCCTGCTGATTCCTTTGAAACGTCCGTATGCTGGAAAATCGCCATGGAAACAAAGGACAGGCCTTCCGCTTTGTTATTGTCCCGGCAGAATATTGGGGAAATTCCTGTTCATAAGGATTCTACCAGATATCAGGATGCTTTGGGAGCCGAAAAGGGAGCCTACATCATTCAGGATGAATATGATCCGGACGTCATCCTTGTCGGCAATGGTTCGGAAGTTTCAACTCTTGTTGCCGGAGCGAATCTGCTGAGAAAGGATAAAAAACTGAAGATCCGGATCGTTTCTGCTCCTTCCGAAGGCTTGTTCAGGGATCAGGATGTTTCATATCAGAAAAAAATATTGCCAACGGATAAGCCTGTTTTTGGACTTACTGCAGGATTGCCGGTTACCCTGCAGGGATTGGTTGGGCCGAAGGGTAAAGTATTCGGACTAGATCATTTTGGTTATTCCGCCCCTTTTCAGATATTGGATGAGAAATTCGGTTTTACCGCGGAAAGTGTATACAAACGGGTGTTGAATTTCCTGAACGAATATTCGGAGAAAAAATAATTGGTATTGAAGTAAACAGGGAATTATTCCGGGGGTTTGAAAAACACCCGGTGCAGTAAAGTTACATATTATGGAAAAATACCATATTGCGGTATTTGACATCGGGAAAACAAATAAAAAACTGATCATTTTTGATTCGGATCTGAATATCATTGACATTGAAAAAATCAATATTGAGGAATACGAGGAAGGCCAGGTCAAATATGATAACCTGGATATCATTGAAACTTGGTTTCTGGATCAATTAAAGAACAAATCATCGAGATATAACATAAGGATTATTTCTGTTTCAGCGCATGGTGCCACCTTTGCCTGCATCGATGATCAGGGAAAACTAACTGTTCCCGTAATATCCTATACAACTGATCCTGGGAAAGAATTTCATGATGAATTTTATAAGGAATTTGGTTCCAGAAAAAAATTACAGCAGGTTACGGGTACCCCAGATTTCAACTTGTTGATAAATATTGCCAAAGGAATCTGGTTTGTTAAAAGAAAATTTAATTCCAGGTTTGACCGTACCAGGTATATTCTCAATCTTCCTCAATATTTCTGCTACAGGCTGACCAGGAAAGTGGTGGCCGATCCGACCTATATTGGTTGTCATACCTATTTATGGGATTTTAATAAAAATGACTGG
>JAGTVG010000249.1 GCA_018224645.1 Cyclobacteriaceae bacterium | reverse complement strand
ACCTTGTTTGAAAAAGTTAAGCGCTATTGATTAACTCATGATCCGGACGTTAAATATCTTTTTTTCAAATACATACTTCAGGACCGTAGGATTGATCTTTGCCGTCAACAGCATACTTTTCGGATCATGGATCACCCGTCTGCCGGAGGTTCAGAACCGGTTAGGGATCGGGGAAGGCGAACTCGGTATTGCCCTGCTGGGATTGCCTCTTGGATCCGTACTGATCATGCCGTTTATGGGTTGGGTCATTCATAAACTGGGAGACGGGAAGGCGACGCTGTATTCAGGCGTATTATTTTGCGTAGTTTCAACTTTTCCAGTGCTGGCGCCCGGCTATGGGTGGTTGTTCCTGGCGATGGTCATGGTTGGCGTAGCCACCGGGTCAATGGATATCGCGATGAATGCTTCCGCTGCCGAAGTTGAAAAACGGTATTCCCAGTTTATCATGTCGGCCTGCCATGGCATGTGGAGTGTCGGGGGGATGATCGGAGCCGGAAGCACCAGCCTTCTGGCCTGGCTTAGGGTGGATGGAAGGATCCATATACCTATCCTTGGTCTGCTGTTATTGATAGGGGTGATCTACCTTCGGAAGATCCTGTTGTCGATCCGCGAGGAGACGGTATCGGATGTTGTTTTTTCTATTCCTACCGGACCGCTTTTCGGACTTGCGGTGATCGGATTCTGTATCATGCTCGGGGAAGGAGCGATTGCTGACTGGAGTGCAGTTTACCTTAAAAATACACTCAAAGCCGATGCCTTTTATACCGGTCTTGGCTATGCAGGTTTTTCATTTACCATGGCCGTCGGAAGATTTTACGGGGACAGGATCATCGAATCATGGGGAAGCAGAAAACTTGTGCTTGCCGGCGCTCTGATAGGAATGGCCGGAATGGTCCTGGGCCTGGTAACACCCGATCCATTGTTTGTGGTGATCGGTTTTACAGTGGCAGGTCTCGGATTTTCCTGCCTCATCCCGGCCGTATACATCGCTGCATCCAGGATGCCCGGAAGAGTGCCCGGAGCCAGCCTGGCCGCGGTTGCAGGATTCGGCTATTTCGGGCTGCTCATCGGCCCGCCTGTGATCGGAATGATCGCTGAATTCCTGGGACTCAGGGCAGGATTGAGCGTAGTGGTCATGCTGCTGCTCTTTGTGATCATACTTTCCGGCTATGTCAGGTTTAAATGACAATGCTCCTGTAAAAACTCATGCCATGAATTTGAGTCATGGCATGAGTTTTTACGGCCCGGCCAAAACCATTCCTCCTTTTTTAACGTCTTATAAGAAATTTTAACAGCTAATATTCTGATATCCTATTTTTGGTTATAGAAATATACCATTATGTTCAAGAACTATTTTCACATCATCATCAGAAACCTCTTGTTGTGGAAAATTTTCATATTCAGTCCCTCCACGAAAAGATCCAGCCGCTTTTACTGGCCATGAATATCGATATGGCTTTTTCCGGGGCAAATAATATAGGGATCGGAAGTTCAGTACAGCCTAAATTATTCATAAGACTGAATGCGGACTATCTGAATGAAGGATTGCCGGAGATTGAATCAGCATGGCATCGTGTATTTCCCGGCCAGGCATTTGACTATGAATTTGTAGATCAGTCTTTAAAAGTGCAATATGAACAAGAGATTAACCTGAATAAGGTTGTGACAAGCTCCTCGGTATTAGCAGTCGTTATCGGCTGCCTTGGATTATTCGGGATTTCCCTGCTTTCATTCAATAACCGGGTGAAGGAACTATCGATCCGTAAGGTGCTGGGTGCTTCGGCTGCCCATATTCTCATGATCCTCAGCAGGCCGTTTGTTTACCTGATTGTGGTGGCCCTGATAATATCCATTCCGGTGACCCTGCTGATCATGCAGGGTTGGCTCAATGAGTTCCAATACAGGATCACCATTGGTCCCTGGGTATTCATGCTTGCCGGGTTGATCAGCCTGCTGATCATTCTGATTACCCTGAGCTACCAGGGAATATCGGCCATCCGGGCGAATCCTGCGGATACCCTGAGAAACGAATAAAACAGGTGGTTCAACTTCGAAAGATGTCAATGCCTGAATTCGTGGGGACTGAGAAACGAATAAAACAGGTCGTTCAATGGTCATGGACCTTTTCCTGGCCTGCTTTTTTCATGGTAACGGGATAACCCAGCAGATCCTCAAGGGGAAAGCTGAAGTGGGCGTTTTTACCGAGATCTACCGCCTGATCAATCGAATGATCATGATATTGAATCAGCCATGCCATCCAGGCCAGGGTAGCCCTCCCGGCAGTCCTGCAGTGGATCAAAACCCTTCCCCTGGTTTTCTTTAATGCTTTATCTATTTCAGCGATCGCTTCTGGAGTAAAGCCTGCCGGTCCGCCAATGGGGACCTGGATATAATCCAGGCCAATTTCCCTGACATAATCCTTTTCGTCATACGCTTCAAGGGCATGGATCTCCATTTCCTCTTCCGTCCGGATATTGATGACCATCTTCAAACCCAGGGAATATAATGTGTCATATGTTCCCTTTTCAGGCTGTCCTGCAAGGAAAAAATCACCTGCCTCATATAGGTTTACACTTTTATCGATTAAAACGGGAGGCCTCACCTCCAGATCAGGATTATCCGCGGGTTTATTCCCCATCAATGGCCTGCAGTTAAATAGCAGGATCAGCAATGCTGCCGAGATTACAGGATAAATAGTTTTCATAAAAAATATCTGATTTCTAAATTAATGTACAGAATCATCCTGAGAATCATTTATTAAACTTTTCCGCCCATGTCCTTTCCTCTGAAAGCAACCGGAATTAGTTCATCAGGGTAAGAATTCCTTGTAAAATATTTAGATAACGTTTATTTTATAAAGTTACAAACTTATTTTGATGCATTTCTAATGAATGGCAATGAACCGCAACGGGAGGTAAAACAAAGTAAGTGGCCATTATTCGTAAGTCTCATTTTAATAGCAGTCCTGGTGGCATCTTATTTTTTAATTCCCGATTTCAGAAATTTTTTAAAAAATGCGTTTGAAGTTCTGACCAGTGAAAATGAAAGCAGAATTTCTGGCTGGGTCAACGAAATGGGCATATGGGGACCGATATTTATTGTCGTTACCATGGTATTGCAAATGTTCCTCCTTGTCATACCCTCACCCTTATTGATGGTTGTATCGGTCCTGGCCTATGGCCCTTTCTTGGGGGCATTCATATCCATCATTGCCGTATTTTCTGCCCCCACCGTTGGCTACTGGATCGGGAGATTATTCGGGCTTTCCGTTATTTTCAAATTAATTGGAAGCAGAAAAGAAAAAAAGATAGAACATTATGTTGAAAGTTATGGATACTGGGCTGTGATTATCACCCGGCTGGCGCCTATGCTGTCGAACGATGCCATCAGCTTTGTCGGGGGAATACTTGAAATGAAATACTGGAAATTCATTGGCGCTACCCTGATCGGCATTACGCCCCTCGCCATTCTTATCGCCTATTTCGGGGAGAACAATGACCGGCTGAAAACAGGGCTGATCTGGACATCGGTAATAAGCCTTGTACTTTTTGCGGGATATATTGTATATGATCATAGAAGAAAGCACGCTGACTGGGTGAATACAGGCTAATTTTTTGACCTTTTATCGGTTACCTTGTTAAGGCCTAAGCAGATTTAATAAATAATTGGAGTTCATTAAAATCTGGGATCATGAAATATTTTTTGTTTTGCCTGCTATTGTTCACCGGCATATTTTTTCAATGTACCAATTCAACCATCCGGTTCAATGCCCTCTATCCGGCTGAACTGGATATTCCTGTGGATATTCAATCCGTAGCCATCATCGATCGGTCAGCTCCGGAAAATAAACTGTTGAGTATCATTGAAGGTGGGATCACGGGGGAAGGGATTGGCCAGGATAAACTGGCATCCGGAATCACCCTGAACGGGGTGAGCAGTATTCTTCAGAATTCCGAAAGATACAGTGCCATCCGGACCAATGAGGTGCTAAACGGTACAGAATCCGGCAGGGCGTTCCCGGATCCTTTATCCTGGGATGTGGTCGATGAAATCGCCCGGAAATATGAGGTTGATATGGTTCTTTCCCTGGAATCTTTTGATTCCGATTTTATGATCACGGATGGGACCAAAATAATAGAAAAGAACAATGCGGACGGAATACCGATACGCTTGCCGGTTTTTTATGCCCGGGGCGTTGCTTCTGTGAACATTGGGTTCAGGATGTATGATCCGGTCAAAAAAAACATACTCGATCAATATCATTTTTCGCATAATATGGACTGGGAAACTCAGGGGAATTCGATCGCCGATGCAGCCAGCCATTTAATTGGCAAGGATAAGGCCGTTAAGGATGTCGCCTACGAGGCTGGCAGAAGGTATGGACAGCGGATCACCCCTTCCTGGTACCGGGTTACAAGGATCTACTATAAAAAGGCTGGGAAAAATCCGGATCTCGAAGAGGGGGCACGATGGATGGAGGCCAATAACTGGGATGGCGCCATCAAATCGCTCGATCTGGCATTGGAAAACGGGGACCGGAAGAGCCGGGGAATGGCTGCCCATAACCTGGCGGTCGTCTATGAGATCCTGGGCGACCTCGAAAATTCCAGGAACTGGGCTCAGAAAGCATGGGCCCAGTATGAAAATAAGGATTCCAAAGACTATGCCTATAAACTTAACCTGAGGATCCAGGACCGGGACAGGCTGAGATATCAGATGGGTCAATAATCAATCGATAGCCGGT